>DASWQK010000357.1:0-4324 GCA_036403735.1 Pyrinomonadaceae bacterium | reverse complement strand
CGATGCAGGTAGCCGACATCGCAATCAAGATCGATTACCGTTTCGCCATCAAGCTTGAGAATCACGCGCAGCACGCCGTGCGTGGACGGATGCTGCGGCCCCATGTTGAGCGTCATCTCTGGCGCATCCATCAGGGACTGTCGAGTGGTGGCGATTTCTACCTGGTGCATATGAGAACGATTCGCGTTTAGAGGCGGCACTTGTGCCGCCAGCGAGCACAAGTGCCCTCTAAACAGATAACTAAGTTGTTGTTGCCTCATTCGGAAGATAACATCCGGTCACCTTCCACGGCTGGAGTACCAATCCAATTTCTTTCACTTCGCCTTTTTCTTTCTTAGCGCGCAGCTTCAACATGAGCGATTGCGCGGCGCTGGCTTTGTTCCAGACGTTCCGTGGCTCATGCGTTTCCGTCAGAGTGAAGCCGGCTGTCGTCGCCGCTTCCGGCGAGTCGAAAACTTTGGCTTCATAATGCGCGGCGATTTCTTTTGGCGTCATATCGAGTTTGGAGTACCGCCTTTAGGCGGCTAACTCATTGAAGAACCGCCTGAAGGCGGAACTCCAAACTACTTGTCCTTAGGCATCACGTCTTTGCCGCTGCGAAAAAGATTACGCACTTCACGTTCTTGCGGCACGGACAAAACCTCTAACCCGTAGCCACGCCGCTGTTCCAACTGCTCTTTCTGCACGTCAGTAAATTCCGGCAGATGATTTTCGGTCCAGCGATTCTCCACAAATTCGAGCGGATAATCTTTCCGCAAAGGATGGCCCTCCCAATCTGGTGGCAAAAGAATGCGTCGCAGATCGGGATGATGATGAAATACCACGCCGAACAGATCGTAGACCTCACGTTCGGGCCAATCCGCCGAAGGCCACAAGGCGGTCACACTCTCGACACCTTCGCTGGTCGCAACCTTTAAGCGCACGCGTTCGTTTTTCGAAATCGAATACAAGTTGTAAACGACTTCGAACGGCGCGTCTCGGTTATCGGGATAATGAACGCAGGTCAGGTCCGACAGATAATTGAAAGCTGTTTCCGAATCGGTTCTTAGGGCATCGCAAACTTCAACAATGCGCGAAGCCTCGACTCGAATTGAAAGCTGGCCCAGAAACTCAGACGCTCCGAGCACCGCATCAGCACATTGCTCTTTTATTTTCTGGACGAGCGGATGGTTCGCGGCGTCAATGGGCTTCGGTCCTTCATCTTTTTTCTTTACCGGAGGTTTCGGCGCGCCGGGCGCGGCAGCTCCAGCTTTTTGCGCCGCATCTTTCGCGGCCACTACGCGAGCTTTTGCCGCTTCGACTTGCGCGTCTTTCTCGGCGTCGGCTGAAAGAGAAGATGGGGAAGTTGCGCGCTCGTCTGGCGGGCGCGATTCGGTAGGCGCGTCAGTTGGTGATCCCGAATCCGGGGGTTTACCTTCCTGTGCCATAAAACTCAGTTAGTACACTCTGAGTTAGCAACGCTTCGGCCTTTCGGCCACGGGCGCGCCGTCAAACAGACGCAACGCTCACGTGTAAAATGCAAATTTAAGACAGGATTGACGAAGCTGACTTTTAGCATGCGATTTAGAGCATTGTCAATCGAGTGAATCACGAAACGATCGACTGTTATCTTTGGATGGCCGTGTTGGAGTGCTGACTCAGTCGGGCAATCGCGAGTCGAGAAAAAGCCCAACCGAAGTTCATGCTCTGGCATCTACTACCGAGGCAGCACTCGCTTGACGATGCCCGCATGCACCCGTATCATGGTTGTTTGATTGAGGCATAGATTTGACGACTATATAAGGTGAAGAAGAAATGAAACCGGGGATTCATCCTGAATACAAAGAAATAACAGTGACCTGCGCCTGTGGTGAGACTTTTAAGACACGCTCGACGCGCAAAGACGATCTACACGTGGAAATTTGTTCGGCCTGCCATCCGTTCTTTACGGGCAAGCAGAAACTGATTGACACTGCGGGTCGCGTCGATCGATTTAATCGGCGGTATGGCAAAAAGACGGAGCCCGAAGCTGCGGCCGCAAAATAAGCTGATGACGATTAAGCATTAGCGAAATTGTTCTATCGATGCCGGCGTTACCGACGCTGGTCGTGCGAAGTGCATCAAAGCACCAACGGCCAGAATCAAGATCGCCGGCATTGTTGTAAGTAGCGAGATTGTTACTCCCTCTCCCTTTGGGAGAGGGCTTGGGGTGAGGGATTAGGCGGCACCACGCCCTCACCCTTGCCCTCTCCCAAAGGGAGAGGGGAAAAGAGCTGGAAGAAAAATGAGTACTAACGAAAGAGATTTAATCGTCGGCGGTCAGGCCGTAATTGAAGGCGTCATGATGCGCACGCCGAATGCTTACGCGATCGCGGTGCGGAAAGCCGACGGCACGATCGTAAATACGGCGGCCGTCCTACCGAAGTGGAGCGACAAGGCTCCGATCCTCAAGCTGCCAATTCTGCGCGGCGGCGCCGTGCTGATGCAATCGATGGGCTTGGGAATCAAAGCGCTGAATTATTCGGCGAGTGAAGCCTTCGCCGAAGCGGAGGAGGCGGAAGTTCAAGTCGCGTTAACGCCCGCCGTGATCGAAGGTGAAGGCGACTTCGCCGGAATCACCGGCGGCGTACCTGGCCTGTTTCCCATTCCCAAGCAGAAGCGATCCAAAGATGAATTGAAGAAAGGCGGAACCGCAGCCGCCGCAAGTTCGATCGTGTTTGCCTTGATCTTCAATGTGCTGCTGTTTGTCGCGGCGCCTTTGCTTTTGACCAACGCGATTTTCGTCGCCGCGGGATGGGCCAATACCCCGGCAGCCAATTCAACCAGCATAAACGCGCCGGCGTCCGGGACGCCTGCTGCCGCTCCTGAAACGGCGGTACGAAAGACCTGGAATTCAGTGCGCGGATATCTGCATCCAGTACGGCCAACCGTCGGCTTCAATTTGATCGATGGAATGATCAGGATGAGTTTCTTTCTGATCATGATCGTCGGGTTTTCTTTGCTGAAGGACATCAGGCGCGTCTTTGAATATCACGGCGCGGAACACAAGACAGTCTTCACCTGGGAAAAAGGTTTGGAGCTGACAGTCGCTAATGCGCGTCCGCAACCGCGCCAGCATCCGCGCTGTGGCACCAGCTTCCTGATGGTGGTAATGCTGGTTTCAATTCTGCTGTTTTCAGTAATCAAGTTCGATTCCCTGCTCTTTAATTTTCTGGTGCGCATCGTTTTGATTCCGGTAGTCGCCGGACTGTCGTACGAAATAATTCGCCTGTCGGCCCGGAAAGAGAGCGGCGCCTTCTTCAAAGTGATTACGCGACCGGGCGTCTGGCTGCAAAACGTCACGACGAAAGAACCGGACGATTTACAATTGGAAGTTGCGCTCGAAGCTTTGAAAGAAAGTTTGAAGCTGGAGCCGAAGCCGAGTGAACCTGAATTGGCGCCACTATCTTAATCATGAACCGATCCGTTTAGAGGCGGGCTACCGCCCGCCCCCCTTGAAGTCACCAGGAACTGGCGGGCAGTAGCCCGCCTCTAAACGGCAGCTGAATCACAAACAATAGTTGATGTAAACACAATGCTCGACAAACTTGCACAAATTGAAACGCGTTACGAAGAGTTGGCCAATGAACTCTCTTCACCAGAGTTGTTGTCCAATCCTTCCGCGTACGGCAAAGCCGCGAAGCAACATCGCAGCCTCGGCGAGATAGTCGAAAAATATCGAACGTGGAAATCTCTGAACGAACAACTGACGGGCGCGCGCGAGCTCGCGACCACTGAAGATCAAGACATGCGCGAGCTGGCGCAGATCGAAATTGAATCTCTGCAAGCACAGGTCGAGCAGACTGAAACTGATCTCAAGTTTTTGCTGATTCCGCAGGATCCGAACGATGAAAAGAACGTGATTCTGGAAATTCGCGCCGGCACCGGCGGTGATGAAGCGTCCCTGTTCGCGGCCGACATTCTGCGCATGTACGCTCGTTACGCCGAGCGCATGAAATGGAAAATGGAGATTCTGGACGCGTCAGAGACCGACATCGAAAATTTCAAGGAAGCGGTCGCCCTGATTGAAGGCGACAAGGTCTACTCGAGATTGAAACACGAATCCGGCGTGCACCGGGTCCAGCGTGTGCCGCAAACTGAAGCCAGCGGCCGCATCCATACTTCGGCCATCACCGTCGCCATCCTGCCCGAAGCCGAAGAGGTCGACGTCAAGATCGACGCGAAAGACCTGCGCATTGACACCTTCTGTTCTTCCGGGCCCGGTGGACAATCGGTGAACACCACTTATTCGGCAGTTCGCATCACACACTTGCCGACGAACGTTGTTGTTTCCATGCAGGATGAA
>DASWQK010000356.1:0-5576 GCA_036403735.1 Pyrinomonadaceae bacterium | reverse complement strand
ACTTGGGCATATAAGCGATCTGCATTGTCTATACTTGGAGTTTCTCCTTCGTCTTTGGCCGTCAGCTTTTCTTTTGCCTTCGGTCTCTCAATGGCTCTCGCGAAAGGTACCCCCGACGACGTTAGCCATCGCATTCCATTTTCACCCATCGTCCCGCCACAGAATTTGGAATTCAACAAATAGAAGTCTGCAGCATCAAAATCATCCGCGGAGAGACCAATATTTGTTCTGAGTTCGGCGACACGAATGCTCTTTGGCCCTAGGAACTTGTGATCGTGCAGGTACCTTGCAACCCGGTACGCATCGTCAACGGGCGAACCTGCCTGGCGATCAAAAGCGTCTCCGATGACCCGAGGTCCATCAGTTCGGTTTGGCATAGCCTTGCTGGGAGTGTCATCAGGGATTTGGGCGTCGGAGAAGTGGTTCTTGGGCTTTCCTTCGTTGATCGCGAGCCGTTGGAGGATTAGTCTCGCGGCCTGCCCAGGGGTTTTGTCGTCAAGCTCGACAAAAGCCGCGGCATCGAAAAGTCCGTCAACATGTGCTCGGTCGAAACGGGTCAGCATGATGTGGCTTCCCTGGCGCTTGGTGAGTTGAGCATGAATGGCCATCCACTCCCACCCGGCCCATTCCTTTTGATCGTAATCCTTGCAAAGTACCGCAACGATAAGGTCGGACTCATCGCGGTAGAGTTTTGGCAAATAGATACCCAGGTCGTACCGGGCGAACTCCGCCTCGTGATACTTGTCGTAGAGAATCTTCTCCTCACCAAACCGTTCGGCCAGAATGGCCGCAACCTTCGACACAAAATCTCTCTTCTCACCGGCAAAAGAGAACGCGATGCGGAAACGCTTCTTACTCATAGCTGATCTTTAGGTTGTGAGTCGCTGCAAGCCTGGGATGCGTGAACGGGTTTCTTATACGCCTGTCATCGCCTCAGCGCAATGGTTATGCGACGACTAAGATCTATTTGACTCGCAGTCCGCTAAGCGGACGAACGAAAATAGACCAGCGCTTCAGCGCTGGGATTCAGGCAGGACTAGTTGACAAGCCCGGGAAACGGACGACTGAACGCCTCAACATTTCAATCGTCCGCTTCACGGACTGTCTTTTGATCACGATTCGTTTCCCAGCACTAAAGTGCTGGGCTAAATTCAATCGTCGGCTACGCCCACTCTCGCGCGCCCGCCCAGCCTCAACTTGTCACTTCTTTCCCTCTCATCGCATACTAAAAAGCGGCTATTGTAATTAATCAGTAAAACGAACAAGTCGTAGCGCGGGAAGTTTTCCGAAAACGCGCTCAGTCTTTTTTTGCCGATTGCAGGGGGCAAGTGGCCGCGAACGAAGCAGAGACACCACGCAGTTCGGATTTTGAGCTGACGCAGAGAGCCGCCGGAGGTGACATGCAGGCCTTCGAGGAGCTTTACCAGCGTCATAACCGGCGGGTATATTCTCTGTGCCTGCGCATGACCGGCAACGTGGTGGAAGCGGAAGATCTGGCGCAGGAAGTTTTCATCCAACTGTTTCGTAAGATTGGAAGCTTTCGCGGCGAATCGGCGTTCACGACCTGGCTGCACCGTCTGACCGTCAATCAGGTCCTGATGCACTTTCGCAAGCGGGGCGTGCGGCTCGAACAGACGACCGAAGACGGCGAGGCGCCGATCCAGATCGTCAAGGGAACGGAGAATCCGAACGCGATGCCGGTAGTCGATCGGATCGCGTTGGACAAGGCGATTGTGCAGTTGCCGCCGGGCTATCGGACGGTTTTCACGCTGCACGACATCGAAGGTCACGAGCACGAGGAGATCGCGCGCATGCTCGGATGCTCTGTCGGCACGTCAAAATCGCAATTACACAAGGCCAGAATGAAATTACGCGGCCTTCTCAGGCAACAGAATAAGCCCAAGGAGCAACCAAAGAGCGGCCACTGAACTAGGGGCCGGTTTCCGCGCTCCCAGAGCGGGCCAGTTTGACATCTAGCGAGCGTATTCGCCGCTACTACGAACAAGATGACGCAGTCTCCCCTTTATTGCTTTGAGACCGCGAACTGCGCGTCCTGAGCGTTACCCGGATGCGCAGTGCATCAGAGGTTGAAAGAAATGAACTGCGAGAATTACCAGATTCTGCTGAGCGAATTCGTCGATGGAACGCTGACGGCAGAGGACTGTGCAAGAGTTGAGCTCCACCTGACTTCCTGTCCGGATTGTACGGACGCGCGAAACGATTTGCGCGTAGTTGTCGACTTCTGTCTTGAGCAGCGCGGACAGTACGATGCTATTCCGAATGAGCGGGCGATGTGGTTACGAATCAGCAACCTGATCGAGGCTGAGAGCAGTTCGCCTGCTCGGTCGCAAACTCCGCGAGAGGCAGGCTGGTGGTTTCGTTTGATGAATCGAAGCTGGCAGCTTTCTTTTCCCCAGCTGGCCGGATTAGCCGGCGCGATCGTTTTGGTGGTTGCGTTCGCAACAGCATTTAGCATGTATCGTCTATCATCAAGGACTTCGCCACTGGTGACGGGGATTGTTCCTGGATCGAACAGCGCATCGATCGAGGAGCGCTATAGCCAGCAGCAACAGATGATTTCTTATTGGAACCAGCGCGTGGAATTGAACAAGGCGCGTTGGAACCCGCAGATGCGCGAAACCTTCGATCGAAACATGAGTGTCATCGACGCGGCGGTCACCGATTCAATGAAGCAATTGCATCAGAATCCGCATGACTCGGTTTCCGAAGACATTTTGAATGACGCGCTAAACGACAAGGTTGCGTTGCTGAAAGAATTTTCCGATCTTTAATGTTGAAAGGCGCAGGCAAGCTGGCCCGATTAACCTCCGATGAAATTGTTCTCGTCTGACACTCGCAAACCGGTCACCATCCTTTCAGCGGTTTCTTCGATTCTCATTATCCTCGCTGCGTCGAGCTTCGCGCTCGCGCAACAGAAAGTTTCACGCCGCTTTCCGGCCGGCAAGAACGTTCGCTTCGAACTGAAAAATGTTACCGGGACCATCACCGTCGAGACCTGGCAACGCGACGAGATCATGGTGACGGCCCTGATGGATAATCGCAAAGCGACGTTCAATCCACGACAAACAGACACGGGATTGGTAATCGATATTGTTGGCGATAATCGTGGCCGTGGCGATATCGGCGATATGAATTTCAAGATTCAACTGCCGGTGCGCTCTTCGGTCGATCTCGAAACTCGCAGCGGCCAAATCAATGTGAGCAACATACAGGGCGACCTGGTGCGGGCGCACATCTGGACTTCCGGAGATATTCGTTTGTCGGGCGTCAACGCGGCGCGAGTCTTTGCGTCGAACACCTCCGGCGACATTTTCTTTGATGGCGAGTTTGCCGCCGGCGGGACCTACGAATTCAAGTCGGGCCGCGGCACGATCAGTCTGCAACTCCCGGCGAATTGTGGCTTTCACCTCGTCGCGACGGCGCCGGTAAAGAAAATCTCGATGGGCCCGTTCTGGCACGAGGGCATGAAGTTGATGGGCGAAGGCCGGCGAATTACCGGCGACGTCGGCGACGGACGTGCCTCAGTCACCGTCACAAACTACCAGGGCGACATTCAATTTTTTCGCCGTTAGGCAACGCAGCTGGTCAGCTTGCGCGCAAACTAACAGTTTGCGTTATAGCCGCTAGACAAAGCTTCACACCTCCCGCACAATCCACTCAAGGTGAATCGAGCAATGCGATCGATTTCGGTGAAGGCTCTCGGGTTTGTCTTCGCGTCTCTTTTACTTTCGCTTCCAGTCGCAGCACAAAAAGACAGCAAACCGGCAGCAGGTCCCCTGATGACGCGCACCACCACACGTCACGAAACTTATCGTCTACAGTTTGGCGGCACCGTTACGCTCTCAGCCGCGCCGGCGGGATCAATCATCATCGAAAGCTGGCAGCGAAATGAAGTTGAGGTCAGCGCGACAATCGAGTTGCAGGCGCCGAGCGCTGCTGATTTGGATCGATTGGCCGCTCTCAATACCTTCGTGGTTGATGAGGACACAAACCACATTCGCATTATGACAAGCGGAACTCACGATCGCGCTTTCATGAAACGAATGACGAAAAACTTTCCAAAATCGCTGATTGGTTTGCCGTGGAAGATCGATTATCACATTAAAATTCCGGCGTTGACGGATTTAGAGGTTGACGCCGGCAATGGTCCTATCACTCTGTCCGGGGTCGAAGGCACGCTGCGCCTAAACGCGCTGAACAGCGACGCCAGCCTTTCGCTGACCGGCGGCCTGGTCTCGGTCATCATTCAATCGGGCACAATAAATCTGACGATTCCGGCGCGCAGTTGGCATGGCCTCGGCTCAGAGATAAAGTTAGCCTCGGGAAATCTAAATGTTGATTTAATGCCCGGCTTTAGCGCTGATATCAACGCCGAGGTGCTGCGCCTGGGTGAGATCAAAAATAGCTTTTCTGAACTACAGCCCCGTGAACGAAACAGCATCACCCCGCGATCAGTTCGCGCCCGCGCCGGCAGTGGCGGCGCAACTCTGACTTGGACGGTTGGCGATGGAACGATCACGATCAGGCAGAAACAGTGACCGAACAGACTCAACTGGATGTGCTCGCAATCTTCTCGCATCCCGATGATGCCGAGCTGACGATGGCGGGGACGTTAATCAAACTCAAATCGCTTGGTTATCGCACCGGTGTCGTGGATTTGACGCGCGGTGAAATGGGAACGCGCGGCACGCCTGAGATTCGCGCGAAAGAAGCGCTGGATGCTGCGCGGGTGATGGGCCTCGAGGCGCGAATCAACCTTGAGCTGCCCGACGGACACATCACTCTGAATGAGCAAAGTCGCCAGGCGGTCGTGCGTGCGATAAGAAAGTGTCGCCCCGCTGTTCTGTTCACATCGCATTGGGACGATCCGCATCCGGACCATGCGGCGACTGCGCACATCGTACGCGAAGCGGCGCGGCTCGCGACGATGCGTCACTACAACGAGGAGCCGGGCATTGATCCGATCAAGATGCCGGCCATCGCGCATGCAGTCTACTCGCGGCTCGTTCTGCCATCGTTCATCGTCGACGTTTCCGAATTCGCCGAGAAGAAAATGGAAGCGATTCGCGCGTACACCTCCCAGTTTTACAGCCCCGACTCGAAAGAGCCGGCGACGCGAATAGCGGAAAAAGGATTCTTAAGAGAGATTGAAGACCGCACACGTTACTATGGTTCATTGATCGGCGTGGAAGCAGGCGAGCCGTTTTATGTGCGCGAAGCTTTGAATATTGACGACCCGGTTGCCCTGCTGACGCGACCGATGAATATCTATTCCTGAAATAGAAAATCGTTTAGAGGCGGGCTACTGCCCGCCAGTTGTGCCGATCAATGAATCAAGGCGGGCAGTAGCCCGCCTCTAAAACGAATAAGATTACTCTCTTTCTTCTCGTCCAAAATTCCGCGCGCGACGCGTCATCCGCTTCGCCTGGTTTGACAAAACCCGTCACTGGCGCGCTGACACTATTTGTCAGACCACAGTGATTGGCACTCCTCGCCTTGCACGCAATTTCTCCTCGCAGCCAAAACTCTTAGGTTTCCTCAGCATTCCGTTCTTC
>DASWQK010000355.1:0-3428 GCA_036403735.1 Pyrinomonadaceae bacterium | reverse complement strand
ATAGCGCCACTTATAAAAGTCCCAAATCAGCGCACCCAACGCCAATAGCGTGCCTGTTATTCCCGTTACGGCTCCGATGATCGCCAGTATATCGGTAGTCGTTAGACCTGATTGTTGAACTGCCATTGTCGTTCAGTGACGCATGTGCGAAACCAGATAAGCGGCAATCAATATCTCTTCTTCCCAAAGATTCTCAAGCAGGAAGGATTGAAGCGTTGCGCAATAATCGAGTGCTTCCGCCTGATCGGATTGTTCTTCCCAATTCATGGGAAAGTCGCTATAGACGATGCTGACGCGGTCGTCAATGACTTTGCCGGCTCGCGAAAGATAGTAACCGCCGACATTCTCGTTGACTGTGCAGCCGCCGCGCAGTTCGGTAAATTCTTCGATGAGCCAGGTCAGCGTATCTTGATAGGCGGGCTCGTAGCGAATCGGGACGTAGACTTCAACGCGAATCTTTGGGACGAAGCTGGGCAAGGCGCTTCTTTCTCCATTCAGAAATATTTTTCAAGCGGCGGCGAAACTCGGCGTCTGAGACTTCAGCTTTCGCCGGTTTCTTTGTGGCAGTCTGAGGCACGACTTGATATTTGTTCTTCATGATGATTCCGAGTTCATTATCATCCGGAGATGCTCGGATATCAAGAATTGGGTTCGTTCTGTCGCCCGCTACCGCGGGCTAATGAAAATAATTATGACTCGATCCGGGGGTGGCGTCCCGACGCATCGGGACTTACCCCCGGCTACTATCTCGAACCGCTCCGCGGTTGTTCGGATCATCTCGCGTATCTCGGTGCTCTTACGGCGTCGCCGTCAGCGTGAACGTCGCGTTGGGCACGCTGCTCTTTAGGTCGTAGCTGACGATGTCCAAATCTGCGAGCGGCTGACCCTGCAAACGCGTGATGACGTGAAACGGCAGCATCATGCAATCCGCACGGCGATAGTTGCTGCGTTCTTCTTCGATCAAAACCTGGCTGCGATAGCGCGTCGTGATCTTATCGATCAGAAACGTCTGCATGTTGATCCAATAACGGACCGTATCGTCGGCATTGAACTTAACTTCCACCACATAGTCGTTGCCTTCATCTTTCTGGCGCGCAGATACGAGTTGCCCCTCGATCGCGCGATTCAAAGTATCGAAGCCCATCATGCCCCAGTGTCGCGAAGCCGCGGCTTCGCGGACGCGAAACTCGTTTCCGAAAATCATGCCGCCACCGGTCGACCCGGTGAATACCAGATAGGTGCGACCGGGCAGCGTGGCGGTCGGCGCAACTTCCAGCCGGCGTCGCAACTGCTTGTCCTGGTAATCCGTGATGTTTAGTTTGACTTCGGCCATGCCGCCCAGCGGATTGGCGCCCATGCCTCCAAATGCGACCGCATTCACAAAACCGCTCGCCTGAACAGTTGCGTATTGAAGATTCGCGTAGTCCGCACCGCCGTGGACGATGCGAGTGACGCTGAGAATCTCGCGACCGGTAAACTCCGCGGCTGAATTTGTTCGCGGAATCGAACCAATTGCCAAGCCGATCAGCACCAGACAGCACAGCACGATCAGAACTCTTCTCGCTGAATGTTTGCGTAACATGTTCGAATAATCCTCCTGTAGTTTTTCGTCTTACGATTGCGAAGAACGCGGTGAGGTTAACACGACTTTAGAATCATCGGGCGTAACGCAGTGGCACCGTGACCAACAACGGCCCGCCAATTTTGCGTGCGGCGACGCGATAGACGGTCTGTGGTGGCGGGCCCGCTTGCGTAAGCTGGCGTCCATTGGCAGATCCCGCCATCTTCTCTTCGTTGGTCCACGCGCGCCCGGCGCCGCCTACTAACTCCAGAGTCTCGGCCACTCCGCCCCACAATTTTTCCCACTCAGAAATCTGCGACTGCAAGATCCGCATTGGCTGATCGCCGATGTTCAATGGCAATTGCTGTGGGGTGAGAATTACTGTCAACACTTCAGCCGTCTGATCGCGACGATTGCCGGCGGGCTGCGCGGTGAAATAGCTGTACTGATCTTCCTGCGCGGGAATATCGATCAGCCTTCCCGGCAGCACGCGATTGTCTCCGCCGCGCGTGCGCAGGGTCGGAAAGATCAACATGGGCTCTCCCAAAGATCCATCTGCGTACTGCTCGCGATCGATTATGTAAAGAAAACCCGGGCGCGGCGACTCGACCGAGATGCGGATGCGATCACCGATGTTGACAGGCGTGCCCGCTTCGATTCTCTCGGGCGTCCACTGTGATTGTTTCAAGCCATCGAGCACCAGCACGCGGGCGCCTTCATCATTCGCGCGCGACGGCCGCAGGCGCCAGACCGTGACGCCAATCTCTTCAGTCACCGGTGGGCGGACGCCGCGACGACCGGGGAAGCGCGCGGCGCCGGTGCGGCGATAGACGGGCGGCTTACTTGTCGTTGCGCCACTACCCATCCCGCCGCTTGCTTCCGATAACGGCCGCGCTTTGTTGAAGCGATCGAGAACGATCTGACGAGATGACTCTTCGTCCTGAGAAGCAGTCTGCGACGGAGCGAAGTTCGCGGATAGAAGTAATGGAACGATTAAGAGTTTGGAAATCGATTTCATATCGTTTAGGGGCGGGCTACTGCCCGCCTACCCCGAAAGATGTTTAGACGGCGCACTTGTGCGCCGATAACAGCCGGACAAGTCCGGCTTCTAAACGATTGGATCGCCAAAAAGGCGGGCGGTAGCCCGCCTCTAAACAATTGCAGATTCAAAATTCAAATTTCAAGATCGCAAATCGCAAATACTCAGTGATGTTCCAGTTCGATCGCGTCAACCAGCGTGTCCGTTCTTGATTTCACGACGGATTGTTTCTTTGCCGAGTCTTTGGTGACTTCAGGTTTTGTAGCCGAATGTTGTTTGAGAAAGTCGCGCACGGTCCGCGCCTTCGCTCCGTCCTTGATCTCACCGAGGTCGCGATCGTTGGCAGCGCCGGTCACTGCCTCTAATTCCGGCACTGGCGATGCGGACCAAACCAGCCAGAAGTTTTCGCTGCCCTGGTGATCGTCGAAACGCATCCATGCCGTTTGCAGTTTCTGATTGGCAGTTACTCGCGGCGAGCCGCCATTCGTCGTCGCTTCGGGAAAAAGTATGTTGTAAGTCGTCGCGTCACCGCTCGCTGGACCTTCGTTCAGCAGATACAAATAGCCGTCCTGTGGACTGGAGAGATTGATGCGAAACTTCCAACCGTTCTCGAAGATTTCCTGGCCCGAGGACTCGAACTGATCCTGAAAAGGCTTGCCGTCGCGCATCTTCTGCACCGTCAGCGAGTAGGCGAGCGAGCGTTCCGTGGCATTACGCGCGCCAAAGATCGCCTCGCGCTTCCAAACTACGAAGCCCGCGGCCGCGCCGATTACCAGCAGCAGGATTAATCCAAGAGCTACTTTAAATCCCGTGCCTGAACGAACGGAT
>DASWQK010000354.1:0-4692 GCA_036403735.1 Pyrinomonadaceae bacterium | reverse complement strand
CCAGACGAATGCGCTTTGCGCCGCGGGTTGAAATTTTAACTGTCGTCATTCGACCCTGACGTTATCACAAACGCTCGGGACCAATAAGAACGGCTTTATTCCGCGGGCGTTCCTGAGAATCTCAATCGCGAAATTAACCCTTGACCGTGCCTCGATTTACGCGTAGAAAGGTACGTTTGGCTATGATCTGATTTTGAGCAACAGTCGCTCCCTAACCGACTTAAATGGCTGCATCCACCGAAGCCGCCGCGACAGATTCCCGGCCTGAGTTCGCGCCCGCGCTGCAAACAATCGTCGAATTGGTTCGGCGCATCATGAATGCTGACGTGGCCAGCATTCTCGGGTTTTCTCTGATCGATGAAACCGTCAGATGGAAAGCTGCCAGCGGTTTCACCGTCGATGTCGATTTCTCGCAACCAGTGTTTCATCCGCTGGGAAGCACGATCGCCCGCCGGGCCTTTGACGGAAATACCGTCGGAATTCTTCAGGGCATCGGAACGCACGCGGCGTTTCCGACCGACGATTTTCCGGTCCATGTTGCCGAAGGTGTATGCGACATGGCCATCGCGCCATTGCGCATAATTGGAAATAACTCCGGCGCCCTGACGGCCGGCTATCGAGTGCCGCATCAATTCAGCGAAGACGAGAAGCGACTACTTCAAGACCTGGCAGAGATGGCCGCCGTAGTGCTGGACAGCGAGCGCCTGGTCGAGTCAATCACAGCCGCGGAAAGAATCTGGGAACAGACCTTCAATGCGATTGGTGAAGGAATCCTGGTCCACGATTCCGCGGGAGCCATTCTTCATTGTAATGCGCGCGCCGCTGAAATGTTGGAGACCGACCAGGCGGCCGTAATCGGCCTTCAGTTTCGCGAGGCCTTCGCCCGGATGTTTGGGAGGCGGGCCGCCGATTATTACCTGGCGGACAATCAGGGCGCTTCAACTGTAGTTGAAGTGCAATCAGAGTACGGGCGCCGGTTCCTGGTTTCGATCTTTCCGATTCAGAAACCCGATGGCCAGTCGGTGAATGTGGTCACCTGGAATGATGTCACTCGCTTATCAGAGATGCAGGATCAGTTGGGGCGCTCGCAGCGTCTGGCAACTGTCGGGCAACTGGCAGCCGGTGTGGCCCACGAAGTCAATAATCCGTTAGCCGCGATTACGACTTGCGCCGAAGCCATCATGCGCGACATGCGCCAGGAGGCGATTGGCAAACAGACTCCTGAAACCGCGGGCTGGAATTACTATCTCGAGGAAATAGTCCGTCAGGCATTGCGCTGCAAAGAGATCACCCGCGGGCTGCTTGATCTAACACGTCAACGGCAAGCCAAGCTGGCCCTGTGCGACTTGAACGCAATCGCCAAGCAATGTGCTCGGGCGGCCTTGCAAAGAGCTGAAACAAACGCTGAGTTCGAGATCCGAATCGATGAAACAATCGGCGAAGTCGCCACCGATGCAGCGATGGTCAATCAGATTCTTGACAATCTTTTCAGCAATGCAGTCGACGCACTCGGCGACAAAAAGGGCAAGGTCATTGTCTCGACACGCCGAGAGGGTGCGCGGGTCGTAATCGAAGTTCAAGACACTGGCCAGGGAATACCCGCGGACTTGCTCGCCAGGATTTTCGATCCATTCTTCAGCACCAAAGGTCCGGGCAAAGGCTATGGACTCGGGCTGGCGATTAGCGCAACACTCGCTGAGTCTCTGCGCGGCGGACTGAATGTTGAGAGCAAACCGGGCAAAGGCAGCAAGTTCCGCCTCTGGATTCCCCGTCGGCCAATTGAATAGATCGTAGCGCAAGTGCTTACTTGCGAACATCACGCGTTTAGAGGCGAGCTAACGCCCGCCTTGATGGTCAAAGGAATTGGCGGGCAGTAGCCCGCCTCTAAACAGAAAGCAGGCGTTTGTCGCAAGTTAACAACTTGGGCTACTTCAAAAAGATGAATCGCAAAACTCGTCTATTGGTGGTTGATGACGACAGCCTGCTGCGGAAACTGGTAACCGAGCAACTGTCTCGCTCCGACTTCGCCGCCACCCCTGCCGCCAGTGCGCGGGAATGCCTTCAGCTCCTGCGCGAGGCCGATTACGACGTGGTTCTGCTCGACATCATGATGCCTGATATGTCGGGCCTCGATGCGCTGCGCGAAATCAGAAAGCTCGAGGACCCACCCGAGGTTGTAATGCTGACGGCCGACACGTCTCTCGCGACCGGAATCGAGGCGATGCGTCACGGCGCCTACGACTATCTGACGAAACCTGCGACGTTGGACGAGATGGAGGCCGTTCTTCGCAAAGCTGATGAGAAACGAAGACTAGTCAAACAAAATGCTTCGTTGCGATCCGTATCGCGTCCGAGCAGCAGCGGTGACGAGCCATTACCAATCATTCGCGCAAACTCTGTGATGACCGCGGTCGTGGCGCAAGCTGAGGCCGCGGCCCAGACTGATTCAACAGTTCTCCTGACCGGAGAATCAGGAACGGGCAAAGACGTGCTGGCGCGATTCATTCACTCAAAGAGCCCACGCGCGGCAACACCAATGATCATGGTCAACTGCGGCGCCCTGCCGGAAACCTTATTCGAGTCGGAATTCTTCGGACACGAACGCGGCGCATTTACCGGCGCGAGCTCCCTGCGGCGAGGTTTGTTGGAAGCGGCGGACGCTTCCAGTTTGTTCCTGGACGAAATCGGTGATCTGCCGCTCTTAATGCAAGTCAAGCTCTTGCACTTTCTGGAACAGGGACGGTTTCGACGCGTCGGCTCGACTCGCGATCAAAATGCCGACGTGCGCATCATCGCCGCAACTAATCGTAATCTCTCAACCGAAGTAGAGCGCCAGCGCTTTCGCGCCGACCTTTATTACCGGCTAAATGTTGTGTCATTGCACGTGCCCCCGTTGCGTGAACGCCCGGAAGATATCCCACGTTTTATTGATCATTTCCTCGAGATATACCGCCAGCGTTTCAATCGTCCAAAGCTGGATGTCACTGCTGAAGCGCGACAGCAATTGCTGAAGTATTCATGGCCTGGCAATGTGCGCGAGCTGCGTAACTGTCTGGAACGTGCCGCCGCTATTTCGGTGAGCGACATGATCGAAGCCGCTCAGATTCCCTTCTTAGGCGCCGACCAGAAGAGTCTGGCCACCGGCCCGGCGGTGCACGCAGCGACACCGGCAGCGGAAACTGTGCCTAAGACACTGGAAGAACTGGAACGCGAACATATTCTGCGCGTCCTCGACGACAGTGAAGGAAACCGGGAACGCGCCGCGGCAATACTCGGCATTTCGTCGCGCACACTCTATCGCAAACTACGCGAGTACGAATCACAAACGAATTCAGCCGGCCTCGCTACCGACACACCTTAACCAGCCGATTTGGTCTCCGCTCTTTTCGATTCATCTTCTCGCGCACACGCTTCGCACAGCTGTCGCCGCGACGGTCTTATCTTCGTTAAGTGCAGCGTTGAACTCCTGGTGGGCCGATTGATAATTATCGGCGCGACGCTCAATCCGCAGAGCGTGACGTCGTCAGAATCGGCCGACAGGTGATACACGTCGCTGGAGGAACTTATCGCGTACATGAGTGGTGAGTGTAGGTGCGCGTGGTTGAGGAATACTTGAGTAGTTCCGCACGCCCAACCTGACACTTTGTCACTTCACTGACAAAACGTCAGGCGGGCTTGGCAGTCCCTGTCGCGTCAGCCTTGGCCCGCGACAACTCGTATCTAATCTCAATAAACCTCATGATGTCTTTGTCTTAAGACAAGTTCCCAACCTCGACCCGATTGCGGCACAGTGCTTGTACTGGAAGCAGCGGCTGATTGTCCCTCCCGCCCAATCACCAATCCAAAGAACAAGGTGTGGGAGATTCCGCGCAGGTTCAAGACCATGCGATCTCAAAGCCCCGAAACTTGTGCCAACGTCCAAGGAGACGAACAAAATGTTGAAGTCAAAGAAGAAGTTTGCAGCGATCGGTGCGGCAACACTTTCATTACTGGTAGTGGGAGCCGGAGCCTTCGCTCAGAAACATTTCATGCTGTCGAGTGCGCTGCGCCCGGAAGTAAAGATGCAGCTTTCCGCATCCGTCGTACGCGATTCCGCGCGCGTAGCTTTAGATAAATCGACGGTGGTGAATCCGGGAGAGATTCTGGATTGGACCATACAAGCAGAGAACGACGGCAATGCGCCGGCGCTCGATTACAAAACTGTCGGTCATATTCCGCGCGGCACTGAGTTCGTTGCCGGCAGCGCGAAAGCCGATGGCGCAAAGACCGTGTTCAGTATTGACGGCGGCAAATCCTTTTCACCCCAGCCAATGATTGAAGAGAAGCAAGCCGACGGATCCACCAAGCGCGTGCCAGCGCCTGCTGCTATGTATACCGAGATTCGGTACGAGTGGACCGATGCATTCGCGCAAGGCGGCAAGCTCTCCGCTTCCTACAAAGTCCGAGTGAAGTAACCCTTCGTTCGGAGTTCCGCTATTAAGCCGGCGCTCCAGGACAGTTCCGCCCGAGAAACACTCGCTCCTGCCCCCAAACAAATTGATGAGGACCAAAATGAAGAACCTACAAACATCCCAGACCACGAGCGCGTTTGCGCGCCTATTGATTGTGCTGACGGTGCTGTGCGCCTTCTCCGCGCAAGCTTTCGCGCAAACGCCTGGTGGTACCACGATTTCCAACCAGGCCAGTGCGACC
>DASWQK010000353.1:0-5707 GCA_036403735.1 Pyrinomonadaceae bacterium | reverse complement strand
TGCCGTCTGCTCTCAACCTGAAGCTCGGTATCTCGGACAACTTCTTTTCTGGCGAAGTACCGTTGAATGGTCTGCGCCATCCACCGGAAGGTGATACCTGCGGGTGGTATCTTTGGGCTGGCGAAACGCTCTCTGATGCAGCGGACTTTTTCAAACCGCTTCACGTTTCTCATTTGGTCGACCGAAGCCCATCAATCATGCGGTATCTTGGTTTGCCGCCGGGTTGGCGGTTTCTCGTGGCGGACGCTTACGAGGATGTGTGGTTTGATTCCACGTTACTTGAAATCTAACGCGTCGCTCCTTTCACTGGCATGCGCCCAACTTGCTGACCTATAACAAATTGGACGCGAGGCGCAGGGAGCACCCAATTGCGGATCGATTAAGTTTACGCCGCCGAGTCAACTCAACCATTGGGCCGCACAATTCGTGAACGGAGAGTTGGCCACGAATAGATGAGGAGATAAGCATGAGCAGCAAACCCGCAGCACCATTCGTCTTCGACGCCAACTCGCGTCGCTTCTATCATGGCACGCGGGCGGACCTGAAGCCTGGGGATCTGCTTCAAGGCGGCTATTCCTCCAACTACACGGAGCGGAAATCGCCATGGATATACTTTAGCGAGACCCTGCACGCGGCTACCTGGGGAGCGGAGCTGGCAAAGGGGGAAGGTCCAGGCCGAATCTACGTCGTGGAACCGACTGGCGCGTTTATGGATGACCCGAATGTGACGGACAAGAAGTATCCAGGTAATCCCACGAGGTCCTATCGTTCCCGGGAGCCGCTCCGGGTCGTGAGCGAACACCTGGGTTGGCAGGGACACTCTCCGGAGGAAATCCAGGCAATGAAGGACTTCATTAAGGACAAGGAGCCCATCGACGACTGAGCTGCTGGCCGCGTGGGTAGAGAAGTCAGGAATTGCGAATTTCGAATTGCGGATTGGATTGATTCGCGCTGCCGCGTTAACTCAATCGTTCGGTAACAGATTCCTAACCGACGAGGTAAGGTGAATGCTCATCAATCCTTTATCGTTGTTGCTATGCGCCGTCCTTCTGCATAAATAACGCAAGAGAAACCTATGATTGAAACTGCAAGGCTTAAACTTATTCCGTGTGAGCTGAAGCACTTTGAGGCAATCTTAAAAGACCAGGGGCAGCTTGAGCAGTTGCTCGGCGTCACGGTATTAGAAAATTGGTTTGATTTTCCGGGCGTGGCCGGCATTGAAGCGATACAGTTTGGTTATGACTATCTAAAAGCTAATCCGGACGCCCGGGGATGGTGGACGTACTTTTTTATTCACGTGAAAGATAATGCGCTGGTTGGGATAGGTGGTTACACAGGCAAAGCTGATGAATCGGGCATGGTTGAGATTGGCTACGCGATTATTCCTGCTTACCAATGTAAAGGTCTGGCGACAGAAGCTGCCGTCGGCCTCATCGACCGTGCTTTCTCAAATAAGCATATTAGAAGGGTTGAAGCTCATACGCTCGCGGAACACAATCCTTCGACGAGAGTGTTGGAGAAAGTGGGAATGGCGAATGTTGGAATAGATCATGATAAGGATGTTGGTGAAGTGTGGCATTGGAGTTTGCGTAAAGAAGATTATCGAAAGACCTGAATAGTCGAACCGCGCAATGCCGACCAGCGTTCCGATGCATCAGGTGCTTCTTAACTTGATTGATTGAATCGAAGGTTGAATGTATCCGCCGCGCCCGGTTAGCTCAACCGTTATTAGCATGTCTTAGCGTGTGGAGGGCAGTTTCATGAAGACGAAACAGTCGTTGACGTCGATTGGGCAGCCAGTGCCGGAACTACCAGTCGAGGATGTTGAACGCTCGCAGCAGCACTATCGAGACGCCCTCGGCTTCGAGATCGCCTGGCTCTACCCAGGTAAAGAGATTGGGGCCGTGTCACGCGGAGAAGTGGCGATATTCTTTCGGAAACGAACTCAACCATTTGAGCCTGCGATCCACTGGGTGTTCGCTAAGGATATCGATGCGACGTATCAAGAACTCCAGGCGTTGGGTGCTAACATCGTTCAGCCGCTGAAAGAAATGCCCTGGGGGTTAAGACAATTCACTGTAGAGGATCTCGACGGAAACCGCTTCTACTTCCACTGTGACTAACCAAGGCGCCGCGTAAGGAACAAGCATGCTGCACGGGCCAATCCTTAAAGTCATCCGCGGAGCGCGAACAGCATTTCCTTTATCGAGGACTTAAAGTCTCAGCGTTGGAGTCGCAAAAGATGAGTGACATTGGCCTCAACCTTGATGGCGTGATCACCTTTCTCGCTGCCACCGCGCTCGCGGCGCTTCTGGCTCTGAGCATCGTGGTCGTTTCGTGCATTACGGTAATCCGCGCCCGTCGCCATCGCCAATCGATCACCAGGCAGGGATTGTTTTCGCAAGTTGTCGGAATGTGTGCCAGCTTTTTTGCCTGCCTGTTGATTCTGATCACGCTCTTGTTGTCAGAACAACTACCAGCTCCCCGGGCAATCAACATCTGGTTCGATCATTGGCTCTGGGCGTGGTTATTAATGGTGCTGGCATTGTGGCCGGCGGCGGCTTATATGTGGGAACGACCGCGGCGAAAAAATGCGGCGCGCCTCACCGGGTGACGCATGACAAATCGTTGGGCGGGTCCGGGGTTCATTCGTGGTACGCGGGGTTCGTCCAAAAGGGCGATTGGACTGTTCTGCAGACCAAAGGAATCTCTCGCGATGAAGTGACAGTGCTCGCAAAACAAACTTTGTCGGAGGCGCGCAAATGACAAATCGTGGGACGCGACCTCAATCTCAGGCCTTTTAAAACAGGAGTATCGATGAGGAACATATTGTCAGTCGTTCTGCTGATCACTTTATCGGCGTTCCCTGCCCTGGCGCAGGCGCAAAAGTCCAGGAAGGCAAACCTCGACACAGAGCGTCAGCTAATAGAACTTGAGCGGCAAATGTCTGAGGCCCTGGTCAAACAGGACGCTGCGGTCCTTGACCGCCTGTGGAGCAACGATTTTGTTTTTACTTTTCCCAATGGGAAAATTTCCAACAAGGCGCAACGTCTCGCCGGTCAGAAACCGTCGGCTGAATCATCTCAATCCTCTAACATCAACGATCAGGTGAACGTGTACGTGTATGACAATACCGCGGTGGTGACGGTGCTCTCAACGTGGCGCGGCAAAGCCGGAACCCAGGAGTTCAGTGACCAATATCAGGCGACTCATGTATGGGTAAAGCAGCAAGGACGATGGCAACTGGTGGCCGCGCATGTCAGTCAGTTGAAGAAGTGAGCCGAGTTCGTCCGGCCTTCTTGATGACCCGGGCGCGCTAGCGAATCTTCAAAGTGGGATCGCCGAAAAGAATCCACGTGCGGCGAACGTCGATATCGTTAGTAGCAGCTTTCGCCTGGCGACTGGCATCGCCAATGGCGATCGAGGATCCTCCATAAAGCAACTGAAACATTCGCAAGCCCATTTCATGCTGGCCGTCTGGAATGGTTAATCCGGAAGAAGCGAAGCTGGCGACGGCGCCGCCATTTGGCGCTTTCAGCAGAGATTCAGCGAGGCTTTGCAGCGACGGGTCAGCGAAAAATCCGTTGAGGCAATCCATCACCACGACAAATGATAAACGATTTCCATTTGTAAGCGCCGCAGCATCATTCGCACTGAAGATCGATCCACCCCAGATATTTACATTCCCGTGCCCTGAGTACACCGTCACTGATTGGCCGGCGTTGAGACTCGAGATGATGTTCGATCTGGCGTCCGCGTCGGACGCCTGCAACCGGCGGTACACTTTCTGAATCGTCATCGTGGAAGGCAAGGCTCCCCCAAGTTGATCGTCGGCAGCTTCAAAATTGAAGTAATAACTGCCCTGAGAATCAGCAACTAACAGAGCACGATTGCCCGTATTTGCCGGAGAATAGTTAACGATTTTCGAAACGACCAGATTGGCTTCAGCCACGGTTCTCACCGGCAATCGGCCGACGGAAATATCCGCGATCCCATCCCCGTTGAAATCAGTGAACCAATCGTCGGAGGCCGTTTCCAAAGCATTCGCCGTACCGGCAGTGCCGGTATCGATCAGCCGGGATGGGACCAAATCAAAATTTCCGACTCCGGCATAGTTGCGCGAATCGTAACTGGCATCGCCAACCAGCAGCAGATATGAAGGCGCGTGCGCCCAGTTCGTTTTCGCCAGTGACATAAAATCGCGAATGGATTGGGACGTGTGCGCTCCGTAACTGAACTCATCAAAGACATCGTCTATGTCGATCACTGCAACCGTGAATCCCTGCGCTTGTCTTTGGGCCACCAGCGGAGCCAGCGATGAAATGAAATCTTTATACGAGATGATCACGAGATCGGCCGCGTTCGTGCTTCGATTTAACGAGGACGGTTGATTGAGCGCGAGCCACGCGGGTTGTGAGACGCGGCCCTCAGGCAGGGCGACCAAACGTTTCGCCTTGCCACGCTCGCCCCCGGGCACAGTCGCAGCGAAGGTGCCGCCGTTCGCTTCCACGATCGGACGCACGAGCAGGATTGCGTTTGGATCCGTTACCTCCAGGACTCGGATGTTCGCCGTTGTAAAACCATCAATACGCGCATCCTGCGTGGATTTGACGCTTAGTTGCAACGAGTCGCTATCGGCACGAAAGCTGTGCGCATAAGTGATTCGGATGTAGTCGACCACGCTCGTGTCGTGACTCGAAGCGACCGGAACAAGCTTGATTGTGTTATCACCCTCGACCAGCCATGACTTCGGAATCGAAAATGTTTGGACTTTTGATGTCTCGTCCGGAAAGATGATCGAGCCGGCGAGCAATCCGTTCACGATCACCTTGACCTGATGTGTTTCGAGCGACACGCCCTGCAGCGCAACTTGTAACTGGGCCGGGGCACTCGAAGTTTGTTCTACGTTATGAATCGCCAGGGGCACTACCGGTCCATCACCGAAAACAACCGGGCCGAAGAAGTTCTCGCGATCGCCGTTCAGCGCCGCCGAATAGTAAACACTTCTGTCCTTGTATTGCAGGGAGTAAGTGAAAGCCGGCGCAGACGAATCAGGTAACATCGCGTGATTGCGGCGGCGCGATCGGCGCACGCGAGTACGATGACGATTCGTTCGCCTGAACCGAACATTCTTAGCCTTCGTGATCACAGTGCCGGGTGAAACCGTGTTCTTGTTTTCGCTCGTTACCGAGCGCGTGGTAGCGGGAAGCGACGGCAAACGAATCGCCGCGACTGGCGAATTGTCTGATCGTGGCAGTACGCGAAGATCCTGCTTCGGCTTATCTGATTTCAATTCAATCGACGGCAGACCAGTGTAGGGCGTCGCTGAAAATGTCGCATCATTTGTAACTTGCGCAGGAGCTACTTCCCTGTCCTTGTCGGCCGTAATAATTACCGGTTCGAAAGGCGAAGTGACGACGCCGGCAAACCCAAATGCTGACGGCGTTTTGAGCGCAGGCTGATTCAATGAAGTGACTGGTCCAGCCGTGGCGGTAGGCTGCAACTCCCCCTTGATCGCAATGCGTTTGCCCGGCTGCGACCCATTAATCAGCCAATAGACTTGCGTGTCGGTCGTTGGTGTATCGAGACCCTGTCCCCAGAACTCGACAAAATCCGTTGAAGATAACTGGCCATTATCACGGCTGACGCTTATGGCAACTTCATTTCCGTCGACAAAAAGTTGTAGTTTGCGCGCATCTCCAGTGGC
>DASWQK010000352.1:0-2531 GCA_036403735.1 Pyrinomonadaceae bacterium | reverse complement strand
TTCTGCCCATAGGTCGAGCAGCGGCGCGAACCGACGATGGCGATGCACGGACGCTCGAGACATTCGGCCCAGGCGCCTTTCACATAAAGAGTGACCGGAGGATCATAAGTCTCGCGCAACAGGGCCGGATAGACTCCATCGTCCAGCACCAGAATGTCGCTGCCGAGTTTTCGCGCTTTCTCAATTTCTTCTTCAGCGCGTGGGTGCAGCGCCCGCTTTGCGATGCTCTCGATCGTCTCCGGAGTTAATCGCAGCAAAGCGAGTTCGCGCCGTGGCGCATCAAAGATTGCTTCCGCCGATCCGAAATGCTCGAGCAGACGCGCCGTGACGCGTGGCCCAACGCCGGGAGTCATGTTGAGGGCGATCCAATCTTTCATCGGTTAGAGCAGTAAGGCGTGGGCAGTCTCGGAATGTCGGATCAAATTCGCTCTGCCCCGCACGTGTGAGCGCGAGGAAATAGCACTTCAAAAAGGAAGCGTCAATAGGGAACTTGCTGCAATTTCTTTATCAACAATCAGGAGGTGGGCAGGTAAGATTCTGTCAGAAGAAGTTAAAGCGTTTGCTGCTTACCGCTCACTGCCTACTGCTTACAAATTTATGGCGGAGGCGTGTAGGAATCGAACCTACCTAAGCCTGCTCTCGCAGGCTCACTAACGGTTTTGAAGACCGCGCCGTTCACCAGAACAGATGCGCCTCCGAATTCGGATTTCAAATCTCGAACCTTGTATCGCTGTGAAAGTGTTCGATACGCGAGTTTGAAAAACCCTATGCGCCGCAAGGTCGAGCTGTCAAGGAACGAACGCGGTCCCGTGATTCCCGAGTTTGCGATCCACCCCGGTCCGCTCCCGGTACTGACTCCATAACCCCTGCGGCGCTTGACCGAAAGCCCTCTTTTTCTTATGCTTATGGTTTCGAACGAACGTTCGAACGGCCCGTTAGCCACCCACCGCAGAGCGGTTCTGACTCAAAATGATTAATTTTCAAACATCACCCGACCAATACAAACACTGGAAGCTAAACGTCGATGGCGCAGTCGCCAGTCTCTCTATGGACGTGCAGGAAGACGAGACGCTCGCGGACGGCTACAAACTTAAACTGAATTCTTATGACCTTGGGGTGGACATCGAACTCGCTGACGCGATCCAGCGAATTCGGTTTGAACATCCGGAAGTGCGTGCCGTGGTGGTGACCAGTTTGAAGCCGCGCATCTTTTGCGCGGGCGCGAACATTTACATGCTCGGCACTTCGTCGCACGCGTTCAAAGTCAACTTCTGCAAATTTACGAACGAGACACGCTGCGCGATCGAAGATGATTCGCGGCATTCGGGCCGGCGTTATCTGGCAGCCTTGAATGGCACCGCGTCAGGTGGCGGATACGAGTTGGCGATCGCCTGTGACGAAATCTATTTGGTCGATGACGGCAACTCAGCCGTATCGCTTCCGGAAGTCCCTCTGCTTGGCGTGTTGCCGGGAACCGGCGGTCTGACACGTCTGGTTGATAAGCGAAAGATTCGTCGCGATCGCGCGGATGTGTTTTCGACCCTGGCTGAAGGATTGAAAGGCAAGCGAGCGAAAGAGTGGGGATTGATTGACGATACCTTTGCGACCAGCAAATTCCAGGAAGCGATCGACGGGAGAGTGGCGCAAATTGTTAATGGCGGTGGGTCAGCAAAAGCGACCGGCATGGATGCCGGCGAACCGCAGGCAAAGATGCCTGCGCTCCGAGGATCTGGCATCAAGTTGAACTCCGTCGAGTTTGAATCAACCGCAGACAGCCGCGATTATAAATATGTATCGATGAAGTTTGATCGGGAAACGCGCTACGCGGATCTGACTGTGCATGGGCCAGAATCAGATTTGCCGACAACCCTCGATGAAATTCAGAAACTGGGCGATGCGTATTGGCCGCTGCAAGCCTTTCGTGAACTCGATGATGCGTTGCTCGATCTGCGCGTGAACGAACCGGAAATTGGTTTGGTGTGTATTCGCACTGCAGGAAGCATCGATGATGTGCTCGCGGTGGACGCGACGCTCGCTGCCAATCGAGATCACTGGCTGGTTCGGGAAATCATTTTGTATATGGCGCGCGTGCTGAGACGTCTCGATCTGACCGCGAAAAGCCTCTTTGCGATCGTCGAGCCGGGAAGTTGTTTCGCCGGCAACCTGTCCGAGCTGCTGCTGGCTTCCGATCGCAGTTACATGCTTAACAATCCTGATCAGACAGTCGAGATTGCTTTGAGTGAACTGAACGCGGGCGCGTTTCCGATGAGCAATGGCTTGACCCGTTTGCAGTCGCGGTTCCTGGCCGAGCCGGATGTAATCGACGAAATACTCGGCGGTACGAACAGATTCGATACTGAATTAGCGGAAGCAGCGGGTCTAGTCACCTTTGCGCCGGACGATCTTGATTGGGAAGACGAGATTCGCCTGGCGATTGAAGAGCGTACTTCGCTTTCGCCTGATGCATTGACCGGGATGGAAGCATCGCTGCGCTTTGCCGGGCCAGAGTCGATGGACACTAAAATCTTTGG
>DASWQK010000351.1:0-10604 GCA_036403735.1 Pyrinomonadaceae bacterium | reverse complement strand
GGAACAGTTCATCCTAATAACGAAGGCCAACTATGGTACGCGCGCAGACTGGTCGGGGAATTGCGCGCGAAGGGCGTCGGACTAACAGGCTGAATCCGGCCGAACTTGCGACAGAGTATTTGCGGCTTCTATAATCCCAATCACGGCGCATTGGTGTAGTTGGTTAACACGCTGCCCTCTCAAGGCAGAGATCACGGGTTCGAGTCCCGTATGCGCTACCATTTCAGTTAGCAGTGAGCGGTAAGCAGTGAGCAGTCGGCCACCAAAATGGTGGCCTTTTATGTCTCGTCATAACGATCAGGCTACTGCCCCGACACAAACAAATGGCTGAACCGCAAAAGAAGAAAAAGATCCGCTGGTCGGCCGCCTGGGGCGACGCGCGTGAACTGGTCTGGACGCATCGCCGCCGTCTGTTACTCGGCGCCGTTTTGATGGTGATTAATCAGGTGATGGGGCTGGTGCTGCCGGCCTCGACCAAGTATTTGATCGATCAGGTGATCGTCAAAGGACGCACGGATCTGCTTTGGAAGATCGCTCTGGCGGCGGGCGTCGCGACCGTCGTGCAAGCCGCCACAAGTTTCGGCCTGACGCAGGTTCTGGGAGTCGCGGCGCAGCGCGCTATCACGGAAATGCGCAAGAAAGTGCAGGCCAAGATTGCCCGTCTGCCGGTCAGCTATTTTGACTCAACCCAGGTCGGCAAACTCATTTCGCGCATCATGAACGACGCCGAGGGCATTCGTAATCTGGTCGGCACCGGCCTGGTCCAATTGGTCGGCAGCTTCATCACTGCGATGGTAGCTCTCTGTGTGCTGTTCTGGCTCAACTGGCGTCTGACTTCGGTCACCATTGTGGTGCTCGGGACTTTCGGCGCGGCCTTGTCTTACGCCTTCACCCGGCTCAGACCTTTATTCCGCGAGCGCGGTGAGATAACGGCGACTCTCACGGGACGATTGACGGAATCGCTCGGCGGCATTCGCATCGTCAAAGCCTACACCGCAGAGAAGCGCGAGGAGATCACCTTTGCGCGCGGCGCCCACAAGCTTTTCCGTAACGTCGCCAAATCGATGACCGGAGTTTCCGCCACTAACGCATTCGCGTCGCTCGTCGTGGGCGCGGTCGGCGTAGTGATCATTGTCGTCGGCGGGCCTTCGGTCGTCAGCGGAAAAATGACGATTGGCGATCTGTTCATGTATGTCATCTTCACCGGAATGATGGCGATCCCGCTGATCCAGTTTGCGGCGATCGGAACTCAGATCACTGAAGCTTTCGCCGGACTCGATCGCATTCGCGAAATAATGGACATGAAAACCGAAGACGATCAGGATGCCTTGCGCGAACCGCTGCCCGAGGTTTCGGGCGAGATCGAGTTCGAGCACGTCTGGTTCGAATACAACAAAGATGTGCCCGTTCTGAAAGATGTTTCCTTCAAAGCCCCGGCCGGTTCAACGACGGCACTGGTCGGTTCCAGCGGCTCAGGCAAGAGCACTTTGATCAGTCTCGCGATGAACTTTAACCAGCCGCTTTCCGGGATCATCAAAGTTGATGGCAAAGATTTGAACACTCTGCGCCTGCGCGACTTCCGCTCGTACCTCGGGGTCGTGATGCAGGACAACTTTCTCTTCGACGGAACGGTGGCGGACAACATCAGTTTCTCAAAACCACACGCCACGCGCGAAGAGATTCAAGCCGTCAGCCGGATCGCGCACGTCGAAGAGTTTGTCGAAAAATTCGAGCTGAAGTACGACACGATTGTGGGCGAGCGCGGCGTAAAACTATCCGGCGGCCAACGTCAGCGCATCGCCATCGCGCGGGCGATTCTCGCCGATCCAAAACTGCTGATCCTGGACGAGGCAACTTCCAGCCTGGACAGCGAAAGCGAGGCCCTGATTCAGGACGGACTGCGTCAGCTTCGTCGCGGGCGCACCACTTTCGTAATCGCGCACCGGCTGTCCACGATTCGCAGCGCCGATCAAATCCTGGTGTTGGAAGACGGTAAGATCGTCGAGCGCGGAACTCACGAAGAACTGCTAGCGGCTGACGGGCGATACCGGCAGCTCTACGACAAGCAATACAAATTTGAGCGCGACCAGTTCATTAATCCCGGCGAAGACTTTACGCCTGAGCCTCTGCGCGCCAAAACTGCACCACGACTTTCGAATCTATAATCAGTAGGTTGGCGGTGAGCAGTGCGCAGATAGAATTTGGAGTGCGGCGGCTTGACGCCGCTTTATTTCGAATCCAAAGCGCCGCCAAGTCGGCGCACTCCAAAATTCGTTCGCGGTTTCGGTAACGGCTACTGCTTGTCGTAAACTGCGGTGTTGTGAATTGTCTTGCCGCTCGCATTTTTTGAGGTCGTGGTAACAGTGCGAGTCTTGCCATCGCGCGAAACCATAATCCGCCCGGTTACAACTACTCTGCCGCTTTTCTTCTCAGCTAATGCCTGAGTGCGGCTATTGATCGGTCTGTAGGACCTCTTATCAGAAGTTGGATTGCCGGTCACGGCGTAATATCTGCCATTGAACTTTCCGGTCCACTCGTTACGCGCCGGGCTGCCACTCCCATCCGTGCCGTCCACGATAACCTTAATCATGTCGCCGGCGGTTTCAATAACCACGGTGTTGTTCTTGCTGGCGCCTGGGCCGAACTTCGACTTTGCTTCATTCAACTTCCAGGTGCCGATGTTTGGATTGTCGGCCGAGCAAACAACGGCGCTAAGAAAAAATACAACCAGGGTAAGCAGGATTAGTTTTGCTTTCATATCTTCTCCTTGTCGGGTCACAGATGGTAGATCGGGTTTGGTGCGCGGGGATTCTATTGCCAGACGGGTTGATCGTCAATTAATTTGCCGAGAGGGCTGCGTCGATTCAGTTAAGAATGATTCATTGAATCTCAGCTTTACTTAAATTAATGCATCCAGTTCTTCTGATGCTTTTTCGACGGCGCGCTGGGCGTCTTCCAAAGCCTTTGCCGCCTCGTTTACTTCAGCCGTAGCGTACGTAGCACGCCGGCTCGCGAACTCCGACGCGGATCTTGCCTTCTCGAGGCGCTGCTCGGCTTCGCGTTGTTGCTTCTCAGTCGCCTTCGCCTCGGCGTTAGTTTTTTTCTGCGCCGTTACGGCTCGCTGCTCCCGGGCGCGAACTTCGCTAAGCAAGCGTCTGGCATGCTGAAGTGAAGCTTTCGCAGCAGCTATTCGTTTTTGACGTGCGTCATCAATCCGGCGCTGTTCGCTGCTCGACACTTTCTTTGGCTGCACCCTGGCGGCGGCTGACTTCGTTGATGCGGGCGGCGTCCGCGGTACCAGCGTTAGCTTTGGCATGCCGGCGCCTGACATCAACGACGCGAGTGAATCGAAACCAGGAGGATCCACATCCTGAGTCAGGCGTCCCGATCGTGGACCACCTGGAAGCGATGCGTAGACGGAGAGGGCCTCGAGCGTAGTGGCAATGCGATGCAGAGTCTCCGGCGATGGATTGTGACCGGCGCCCCGCAGCAATGTTGTGGTCAGCTCCGAAAGATGCGCGAGCGCTTCGCGTCGCGCGTCGAGCGTTTCATGTATGTCGGCTACCTTCCTGGCTGTCTGGGCTCTACGAAAGCGCTGCCCCGTCGATGTTAGTTGGTCGAAGGCCTGGCGATGCTGCCAGTAAAGTTGGTTTACGGCCCACGCTGAAATCGAAGGCTTAGCAAGCGCCTTCACTTGATTAGCCTGGTCGCCATGTCCTGCCTTTTTTAGCCGCGCGGCCAGTTCGTTGCGCGCCCCAATAAACTCTGACAAGGGTAGAGTGAACAGTACATCGACCTCCTCCTCGAACTGCCTGGTTCCAATATTCTTTACCATTCATTTAGTGTCTCACTGTTTTCATTTCCCGATCTACTTTGTGGGTTCTTCGAACCAGGAACATAATAACTTCGTTAATCTTAGTGAAAGATGACTAGAACCCGGATCTTTCTGATTTGCGCAGGAGCGTTTCTGCTGCTCCTGGCCGCAATCGTTTCCGCTAACGGCCAGACGGCGCAATCGCCGCTGCCGCCGCCGACCGGTTATGTGAATGACTATGCCAAGGTCATCGACAGCGCAACGAAGCACCAACTGGAAACTACTCTCACCAATCTCGATCAGCGGCAGCAGATTCAGTTTTCGGTCGTTACAGTGGACACAACCGGGGGCCGGGATATTTTCGACTACTCGCTAGCGGTAGCCAGAGGCTGGGGCATTGGATCGAAAGACGCGCAGAAGCCAAGTCTGCTGTTGCTTGTGGCGATCAAGGATCGCAAGTACTTCACTCAGGTCAGTCGCCATCTTGAAGGCGATCTTCCCGATGGGCTCGTGGGCCAGATCCAAAGAGAGCGTCTGGTGCCTGCGTTCAAGGCCGGGGAATATGGTCGCGGTTTAGCCGACACCGTTAATGCATACATCACGACGGTCGCGGCGAAGCAGGGCTTTAGCCCCGATACGATCTTTCCCGCGGGTACGAACCACGAATCGCCGGACAAGAGCCGTCCAGGCGGCAGCCCTCTGGGGGTAGTCCTGATTGTCGCAGTCGTGGTGATTTTTATCGCGGTTATTTTTATCGCGATCATTATCGCGTTCATCCGCGGCGGCCGCGGCGGTCCCAGAGGTGGCGGCGGCAACTGGCTCACCTGGTTGCTGATCGGCTCGTTATTAAACAGCGGCGGTCGTGGATCGAGCGGTTGGGGTGGCGGAGGCTTTGGTGGATTGGGCGGCGGTGGTGGTGGCGGCTTTGGGGGTTTTGGTGGTGGTGGCGATTTCGGCGGCGGCGGCGCGGGCGGCAGTTGGTGAACCAGTTTAGAGTTCAAGCTTTAGCTTGCGACTAATATGCAGCCTGAAGGCTGAACTAAAGAAGAGGAGAAGACAAATGAATAAGACAGTTCTGATCGTGCTCGGCGTCATCGTCTTGATCGTTCTGATCATCGGCGGCGTATTGTTCAGTAGCTACAACACGCTGGTTACTAAACAACAGAACGTTAAGGCACAGTGGTCGCTGGTCGAGAACCAGATGCAACGTCGCGCCGATCTGATTCCAAACATCGTCGCCACCGTGAAGGGCGTTGCGGGACTCGAGGAGAGAGTCTTCACAAAAATTGCTGAGGCGCGAACCCAACTGCTCTCGACAATGCAGAATCCCAACAGCACCACCGAAGACAAAATCGCCGCGGACAGCAAGCTCACCCAGACAATGCGCGACGGTGGGTTACTGGGAACCGGTGGCCGCTTTCTTTCAATCGCTGAGAACTATCCGCAGTTGAAATCCAACGAAAGTTTTATGAAGTTGCAGGATGAGCTGGCCGGGACTGAAAATCGTCTGGCCACGGCGCGGCGCGACTACACTCTGGCCGCCCAGGATTACAACACCACGCGCAGCCGTTTTCCGACGGTGCTGGTCGCGGGCTTGATGGGATTCAAGGAGCAACCGTACTTTCAGGCAGACGCGGGCGCGCGCGAAACGCCCAAGGTGGACTTTAATAAATAGGGATCTCTCTGCGTTATTCTGCGAAAGCCTCTGCGTACTCGGCGGTTAATACTGACCGCAAAGGGTCACGAAGAAAAGTAGAAGGCCGCAAAGAGTTTCAACATCAATGGCTAATAAAAATAATTCAAAAGCACTCGACACGCTGGTCGAGAATTTGCGAGCCGCTCACGGCGATAATCTGGCGTCGATCGTCTTATACGGATCGGTGGCGGCCGGCGATCATGTCGAGCAACATTCGGATCACAACCTGCTGATCGCGCTGAAGCGGATCGCATCGGAAGACCTGCAGCTTTCGCAAAATGCGATGCGCGATTGGCTCAAGTCAGGCCAGCCTACGCCGGTGTACTTTACGGTTGAGGAATTAAGCCGCGCGGTCGACGTCTTTCCGATTGAGTTCCTGCAAATGGAAAAGGCGCGCCGGGTTCTCTACGGACGCGATCCGTTCGAGTTCGTCGAGATCTCGCAGGCAAACCTGCGACATCAGACCGAATATGAACTGAGAACAAAGTTGATTCAGCTTCGCCGTCTTTATATTCCCGCATCAACCTCAGTCGAGAAACTGTCAGCACTGATGCGTGACAGCCTCGCCAGTTTCGCGGCTTTGTTTCGCGCCGTATTAATCCTTTATGGACAGGAGCCGCCGGTCAGCAAGGCCGAAAGCGTACGCGCAACGGTACTTCTGCTCGGGCTGGACGGGTCATGTTTCGATACAATTCTTGAGTTGAGATCAAAGAGCAAGACGCTAACTGAAGCAGAGGCGAGCAATGTTTTCTCGACTTATATGTCACAGATCGAGCGGGTGATTGAAGCTGTCGATCGAATCGAGAGGTGACGACCTGGTGATCAATCGCCAAAGCGAAAGTGAGGCCGCTTGCGTCATGGCTTTGCCACGCCGATGCGCGGCAAGTCTTTGACTTGCCGTAGGCGGATTCTTTCTTATCGGGTCTCGGACCCGAGCTTTGCGGTCGTAGACCGATCGGTTTTAGGGATGGCTTTGCGGCAAGTCAAAGACTTGCCGCGCATCGGTGTGGCAAAGCCATAGCGCAGGTAGCCTCGCTCTCGGATTAGCTTCTGGCGCAAATACAGAAAGCGAGTGCGTTACCCGACATCCCTGCCGTGTTAATATGGCCATCGCCCCTGCGTCCACTCGCATCTGAGTTTTCAAGTCACTATGATCACACTTCGCAAACATCGCTTCGCATTTATTCTGATGAGCCTGAGCACAATTCTGGTCGCACTTGCGCCTTTGTTTCTGATTGCCAGCTGCCGGCCGCTGCAGCAAACACCGCCGGAGTTGAAGGCCCGCGAGACGTTGCGCACGATGACGCGCGGCGGCGTGTTGCCCGCGGAAGATGCGGTCGCCAAGATTGAAAAAGATTTCCCCAAAACGACAGCCGGGTCGCTCGCGAAGATCGTTCACGCGCGCATCAGACTGAACGTGAAAGATTTTGCGGGCGCAGCGTCGCTGCTCGATTCATCTGCGATTGCTGAATACACCGTCATTGGTGACTACGCTTTGTGGATGAAGGGAAACGCGCTTGAGCAAGCGAACCGGCGCGCCGAAGCTCGGGCCGCTTATGAAAAACTCGCTCGCGATTTTCCGTTTTCATTGCGCGCGCGCGATGCGCTGTTGCGTGACGCACAGATGTTGATGCAGGACGGACAGGCGGGCGCGGTGCCGCTGACTTTAAAACCGATCGCAGCGAAAGCTGATCCGGCGGCATTATTGCTTACGGCGAAGGCTTACGAGCAGACCGGAAACTCGACCGGCGCGTTAGCCGCCTATCGCCGGTTGTATTTCTTCGCTCCGAATTCAAGCGAAGCTGGTGAAGCTCCGGCCGCGCTCACACGTCTTAATTCAAGTACGAGTGCGGCCAGCGCCGAAGAAGCCGTTGCCCGCGCGCAAAAACTTTTCGTCGCCAAACGATTCAGCGAAGCTTACGACGCTTACAGCGACGCCTTCGTTCACTTTCCAAACAGCGCTACTGCTGCAGGCCAGGCTAACCGAGCAATCGCCGCCGCCAACGCACGGCGATATCCCGAAGCGACCGCGGCTTTGAATGCGATCCCAACTTCGTCCGAGTCGCGCGCCGAGGCGATGTTCAATCTGGCGCTATCCTATGGCCGCGCAAAGCAATGGGCCCAGGCGCGCAGCACGACCGATGACCTGCATCGGACGCTTCCCAACAGTGCCTGGACTACGCGCGCATTTGTGCAGTTGGGCCAGGCGGCCGAAAACAATAAAGACGATGCAAATGCGAGCTACTTCTATCGCGCGGCCGTGAATTTTTATCCGGGCAATGCGGAAGTTACCCCGGCGCAGTTCTATATCGCCTGGGCTGCTCACGAAGCGAAGAACTTCGGGGAAGCTGGACGCTTGCTGACTGAGCATCTCGCGCTTTACGCAGGCAACAATTCAGATTTTCGCGGCAAGGCAGCTTACTGGGCCGCACGCGACAGCGAGCGCACTGGCAAGCTCGCCGAAGCGCGCGCGATATATCAAGGTCTGCAAGGTCGCTATGACGCGAACTGGTACGGCTATTTGGCGAAGCAGCGCCTGGATGACCTGGCGCGCAGCGGCGCGCCGCAAAAAGATTTTTCAGCAGACTCTTTGATCGGCCGGGCAGTAGCTAACTTGCAAACAGTTACGGTCGCGGAAGAATCTCCGCAGCGAAATGATGACGATTTGCGACGCGAAAACGATCCTCGTGATTGGATCGGCGCTGCGATCAGCAGGGCCGACCAACTTTCGATTGTGGGCACGGACGATTGGGCGTTGGAGGAATTAGGCGCGGTCTCATCTAAGAACCCAAACAGTCCGCGAATCAATCTGGCCATCGCCAAAATCTTTCGCGCCCGCAACGACAACGTACAGGCGTTGAATTATCTGAAGCGCAGCTATCCCGATTATTCGCAGATGAAACCGGAAGAGATGCGCCCGGACGAGTGGGACATCTTCTATCCTTTACAGTTCTGGGACATCATCAAGCAGGAATCCCGCGCGCGTGGGCTCGATCCTTACCAGGTCGCGGGTTTGATTCGTCAGGAAACTGTTTTCAATCCGCGCGCAGTCTCATCCGCACGAGCTTACGGCTTGATGCAGTTACTGGTTCCGACGGCGCTCACCACCGCGAGGCGCGTGGGCGTCGATCGCGCGATCACGATGGACTCGCTTTTCGAACCGCGCCTGAACATTCAACTGGGGACCGCGTTCTTTAAAGATCAAATTGATAAGTACGGCCGGATCGAATATGTCGCCGCGGCTTACAACGCCGGCCCAAATCGCGTCGTGCAGTGGCGCGCTTCGCTGCCTCTGCAAATGGATGAGTGGCAAGAGGCTGTGCCTTTTCGCGAAACGCGCCTCTACATCCAGGGGGTCGTGCGCAACACGCTGCAGTACCGGCGGCTTTATGACGACAATGGAAACTTCCGGCCGGAAGTTGGCGCGCACGCGATCTATCCATCGCCGAATTCAAACGCGTCGCCCGCTGATTCAACCATTCGCATTCGCAAGGTCAGCGGCGAAGAGGAAGAGTAGCGATCAATTCCTCCTCCAAATATAGAGGCGAGGATCATTATGGCTTTTCTTTCAGCGGCGGGAACAACGCGCCCGCTTTCGCCGCATCGATCGACACGCCGGCAAGTTTAGCTGCATAGGCTAAAACAGGATCACTCTTCGCCGCGAGATCGGCTCCGGTTGGCAGCTTGATCTCGTCGGGTGTTACCCCGGTTTTTTCGAGACTCTTGCCGTCGCCCATTTTCACATCCGCGTCAGTAACACTCATCCCGTAAAAGGCTGCCGAAGTTACGCCCAACGCGTGCGAAAAAGTGCGCGCTCGCATCACGGCCCCCGAAGTAAGGTCGCCAATAACGGCGCCGCGTTTCTCAAGTTGGACCACGCGCGCGAGGATTTCCGCCGAGGAGGCAGAGCCGCTGTCAACCAGGACAATCAGCTTCCCGCTGAACGAATTCTCGCCGCGTGATTTGGCAGTCATGGGCTTCGTTTCCTTGCGTCGCTGGATTTCGCCCACTTTAATATCGTGATCGAAAACATTTCCGATCATTCTCAAGAGCGTCTCTTCGTAGCCGCCCGGGTTGCCACGCAGGTCGAGAATCAAAGTTTTGTGAGTTCTCACCTTGCTCATCAGGTTGTCTACTTCATCTATGGAGAGATCGAACTCCGGCATTTTCCAGATCAGCAGGTCGCCGCCAAATTCCTGAAGGCGATGGCTCTTCTTTCGCTTGGCGTCTTCATTCTGACTGTCTCGCACCAAATCCATGTAGTCGGAGTAGTTGGTCAAATCGATCGGCTTGCGAGTCTTGACCTTTGCCAGGATATTCAATTCTCGGGTTTGTTGACCCGGACTCGAGACTGTAACGTGCATGCCCGGCTGTGGCCGCAGAGCGTAATACAGATAAACCAGCTTCCAGAGATTGCTGCGCGCGGGCTGATAACCATCGATTAAATGGACTTGATCGCCAACCTTGAGCCCTTTTGGCTTCCGCGTCGCTCTTCTCTTTCACTTTCGTTACATAGGTTTCATCACCGATGACTTGCATCTCCCAGCCGTAATCAGTACTCGCCTGCCGGTCGGGGGGAATGAAGAAAGTGTGAGAATCGTCGAGGCTAAAGACAGACTGCGCGATGATTCCTAATATCTGGCCATTCGACTGAGCGTTCTTCATTTTCTCCGCGGCTTCTTTGAAGACCGTGTCCGGATCGACGCCGTGAAAAGATGAATCGAAATAGTTGCTCTTAATGTCGTTTCGGACTTGATCCAACATCATTTGCCCGCGCTGCTTGTCATAGCTACTCAGACCCTGAGCCTGACAAACAGAGACGCAAACCAATGCGACGCCAAGCAGAAATATAGAGCAAGTCAGAACCAGACGGCCTTGCGGACGGGCCGTCCTCTTAAGGTTAAGGGGATTCATGATGGTTACTCCTGTGACGGTGAAGTCTAAAAGCTTTGCCCGTTTCGCGGCGAAAAGATCGGGACCGGCGTGATTCTAGCACTCCTTCCAAGCCGACGGAATAACCAGAATTCAATCTGCGTGATCTGAATCACGTTACACAGCTTTTCTTTTGGTGCGGTAGAATCGGCCCATGTACAC
>DASWQK010000350.1:0-4545 GCA_036403735.1 Pyrinomonadaceae bacterium | reverse complement strand
ATCGCCGTGGCCCACCCAGCCGGCACTGAGGTCTATCCAAACGAAGGCATGAGCGATCCGCCAAAGCCGTTCAAGCTTTTTGTCACGCGTAACGCGCAACCACCTCTCAGCGCGATTGATGATCATGGAAATGATGTGCTCGATCTAATCTCGAAAATGGATCGCCGCTGGCCCAGCGATTTCAAGCTCGATCGGATTCGAGGTTATGCCGACCAGCACACGTTGACAATGAAGCTTGCGGATCGCCCGGAGAGTCGGGTGGTTCTGCTAATGACCGGCTGGACGGATTACGCGTGGTCCAGCGACAATGTTGCCGCCTCGCAGGCGAAGAAAGAGATGACTCCTCCTTCACTTCAGGTTAAGGATAGAAAAGGGAATTGGCGCACGGTGATTGAGGACATTGGAATTCCGGTGGGCCGGCCACAGACGGTGACTGTCGATCTCACCGGAAAATTTCTCTCGGCTGATCGCGAGGTTCGCCTCGTCACAAACATGCGCATCTATTGGGACCAGATTCTGGTCGACACGTCCGATGGAAAAACACCGGTGCAAATCAACCGGCTCGACCCGGCTCGCGCCGATCTACGTTGGCGAGGTTTCTCGGCCGAGGTGACGCCGGACGGCCGCGAACCATTTGGCTATGATTATCGCCGCGTATCCTTTACTTCTCCCTGGAAGGTGATGACCGGGCGCTACACGCGCGAAGGTGACGTGCGCGAACTACTTTTAAGAAGCGATGACATGTTTGTAGTTAGCCGGCCGGGAGATGAGATTAGTCTTTCGTTCGACGCGAAAGCGTTGCCTCCTTTGCCTGCTGGTTGGACGCGCACATTCCTGCTGTACGCCGACGGCTTCAGCAAAGAGATGGACATCAACTCGGCCAGTCCGGACCAACTTGCACCGCTGCCGTTTCACGGGATGAGCCGCTATCCTTATCCAGCGACTGAACATTATCCGTTGACGGACGAGCGCCGAAGATATCTCGAGAAATACAATACGAGAATAGTTACTTCAGCGGTGCCGTCGATTGGAACATTATTGATTAGGTGATATTTGAATCTTTAACCCGCGAAGCGGGTGACGGCGTAAAGCCTGGGGCGTGAGCCCCAGGTGACACGGTTGGAAGAAGTAATGAGCTCGCGAAGCGAGCGACAGCCTTCGATGTTGGCGAAGGAAATGATGTTTCAGATCTTGGCTGCCAGGTGCTGCCGCCCGCTGCCGCGGGCTCGCGTTATTTCGCGGCGGTCTACCTGGGGCTGACGCCCCAGCTTTATGCTGTCATCCGCTACCGCGGACTCGTCTTATGGAACACGTTAGGTACTCGGTGGCCTGTTGCCAAACCGACATGCCAAATCCAATCGAGCGCCAGGCGATGCGGGCGAATACCGATCGCATGCTCTCGATGATTGATTCAGCAGTCGCAGGTGCGGCGCCGTTTCTGCCGGTAAGGTTGGTGGTCTTTCCGGAGTTCGCGCATTCGGCGCCGGTTTTCGAAACGGCTAAGGAGCTGCTTGAGAAACTCGCGGTCGAAATCCCAAACGAGCACATCGAACTGTTGCAGCTAAAAGCGCGCGAACATGACATCTATATTCAAAGCGGGTCGATGCTGGAAATTGATCCTAAATGGCCGGGGCATGTTTTCAATGCGACTTGCTTGATTGGTCCAGAGGGTCTTCTTTACAAGTATCGAAAGGTGAATACCTGGATTCCCTACGAAGTGCATACCAGCCCGCACGATCTCGAAGGTTACGATGAGCCGCTTTTCCCGGTAGCCGATACGCCGATCGGCCGCATCGGGGTTGCGATCTGTTACGACTGGTTGTTTCCGGAAGCGATGCGCCAACTAGCCGCGAATGGCGCGGAAGTCATGCTGCGCGTTTCGGCGTACATGGATCCGTGGGGCGCGACTGAGCCGATGGCCTGGTGGACAGTGATTAATCGGGCGCGCGCAATCGAGAACATTGCCTATGTCGCGGCCACTAATCAGGGAGCGAGTCTGAAACACTATCCGCCTTATTCATGGCCGGGCGGCAGTCAGGTGGTGGATTATGACGGGCGGTTGCTGGCGGAAGCTTCACCGGGACCCGGCGAACGAATCGTTGTGGCGCCGATCGATATTTCTGCGCTGCGGCACGAACGCGCTTCGCGTCGCGGCCATCACATGCCCGCGCATTTGCGCACCGAAGCCTATCCCGTTTATCAGCAACATCAGTACCCACCAAAGATCGCCGATAACGACGTGCAGCTTTCTTATGAAAGGAACAATGAATTGATCGATGAATCGAAGGCGCGCCTAAAGAAATTCGATTGACACACCCTAACCGGATGCGTATTTTCGGCATGTCTCTGCGCCAGGAAATCAGAGCCAAAACCAGTCGCGAGATTTGTCTCGTGAGTGCGCAGCGGGGCAGTAGCCCGACCCTAAGGGAGGGCGTTTCATGTCTGAAGTCACGCCCTCCCTTACGGTCGGGCTACTGCCCCGCTGCCGCAACAACAGTAATAGGACAGCGGTTGATTCACACAAATCTTATGAGGTCTCGTCATTATTCCCACGCCGTTGGGCCAGTCGTGGTTTTCTGTCTGCTGAGTTGCGTTAGTCTCTTCGGTCAAACACCATCGAAGCCAGACCCTCAGGGAGCGGGCGGAGTCGTGACCGGAACGGCCGTTAACTACACCTCGAGGCGGACCACTGGCGTTACCGATCCGAAAGCCCCCGTGGTTTTCGAAGACGCCACGGACAAGACAGCCCTGGCGAACTTCAAGCATCACTCGGGTACGCCGGCGAAAGACTACATTTTCGAAGTGTCATCGGGTGGCGTCGCGATCTTTGATTACGACGGAGACGGCCTTCCGGATGTTTATCTGCTGAACGGTTCGACTCTGCCGGCTTTGCAGGGAAAAGAAAAACCGCCGCGCGCCGCTCTCTATCGCAATTTGGGAAATTGGAAGTTCGAAGACGTGACCGATAAAACCGGCGTCGGGAACGAGCGTTGGGGAATGGGTGTGGCCGTCGGCGATTACGACAACGATGGCCGGCCGGATCTCTACGTCACGAACTTTGGGGTCTCGCGTCTCTATCACAACAACGGCGACGGCACATTTACTGATGTGGCGGAAAAGCTTGGCGTGGCGCGCAAAGGCTGGAGCACCGGCGCCACCTGGGGAGATTATGACGGCGATGGCAGATTGGATCTTTTCGTGCCCGGCTATGTTGAAATAGATCCAGACAATCTGCCGCGCAGCCCCGCCGAGGCGAGTAAGCCCGCAGGTGTGGGCCAAAACTTTTGTCAATTTCGCGGCGCTCCGGTCATGTGCGGACCGCGCGGCCTGACCGGCGAGAGCGACACGCTCTATCATCAAAAGCCGGACGGCACTTTCGAAGACGTCAGCGTGAAAGCCGGCGTCAACGATCCGCAAAAGTACTATGGATTCTCTTCCGCCTTTGTGCAGGCGAACGAGGACAACAAGCTGGATCTGATCGTCGTGAACGACTCGACGCCAAAGCAGTTATATATCAATAAAGGCGACGGGACTTTTGAAGAAGTTGGTTACCCTTCGGGTGTGGCCCTCAACGAAAACGGACGCGAGCAGGCGGGGATGGGAATTGCGATCGGCGATTACGACAACTCCGGGCGGATCAGTTTCCAGGTCACGAATTTTTCGGACGATTCGAATGTGCTGTATCACAATGACGGCGATTCGAATTTCACTGACGTGACGTATTTCGCCGGGCTTGGCGAAATCACTCTTCCTTTTCTTGGTTGGGGAACGAGCTTTCTGGATTATGACAACGACGGCTGGTTGGATCTGATCGTGGCGAACGGTCATGTCTACCCCGTGGTTGACAATAATCAATGGGGAACCAGTTACGCTCAGCAGCCTTTGCTCTTTCGCAATCTGAAGAACGGCAAGTTCGAGCGAGTGGGAGCCGCGCCGGGCAGCGGGTTGGCCTCAGCCTGGTGTGGACGAGGTCTGGCGGTTGGGGATCTGGACGGGGACGGCCGGCTCGACGTGATCATTAACAACGCTGATTCGAAGCCTACGGTACTGAAGAACGTCGCTGCGTCGAGCGGGCATTGGCTTGCACTTCATTTAGTCGGCGACGTGTCCAAAAAGTCTCCGCGCGACGCCATCGGCGCCACGGCTTATCTCACTACGGGCAAGATCCGCCAGCGGCGAGATGTGATCAGCGGTGGCAGTTATGATTCGCAGAATGACATGACGCTTCATTTTGGCCTGGGCAGGGCGACCAGTGTCGACAAGCTGGAAATCAGGTGGCCCGATGGCGCGATCGAAACCATAAATGTTCCAGGCATAGATCGTAAGCTGACTGTGATTGAGGGGAAAGGCGTTACGAAGTAAGGAGTCAGTACCGGGAGCGGTAGCGACCGAGTTGCAACTCACGCCACGGTCGAGATCACTAAACTAACACCCGGTCGCTACCGCTCCGCATACCCGCTCTCAATCTAAAGGTTGAGATCTGAATCCACCTAAGGGTATTGACTGGCGACGTACTCTCTGGTATTTGAGTTGTCCGTTAATCTC
>DASWQK010000349.1:0-3252 GCA_036403735.1 Pyrinomonadaceae bacterium | reverse complement strand
CATCGCGCCGCGCTGCAGAGTCTTCGTGATCCCGGAGCGCACCTGGCGGCTGTCGATCAGCTCAACGAAATTGTCGAACTGGCGAAGCAAACGCCGGCGGCGGGGCGGATCCGCTTCGATCCGAGCCTCGCGCGAGGCCTGTCATACTACACCGGCGCGATCATGGAAATCGCGGTTCCGGATCTGGCGGGGAGCCTCGGCGGCGGCGGCCGCTACGACAATCTCATCGGCATGTTCCTCGGCAAGGATGTGCCCGCGTGCGGCTTCTCGCTCGGTCTCGAGCGCATCATCGTGGTGATGAGCGAGCGCGAAATGTTTCCGCCCCGCATCAGCGAGAGCGGAGCGGACATTATGGTAGTACTTACGGAACCTGAGAGTTTGATTAGTCTTGAGCTTGCTAGTTACCTCCGGTTTAGGAAACTAAGCACATTCTTGTATCCACAAGCAGATAAACCAGAAAAACAACGTTCTTACGCTGACAAGCAAAAGATCCCTTTCATTGTTTGGACTGAGAATGGCGACAGCGTCTATTTGAGAAACTTGCTTGACAGAAAAACGGAATTTGTCTCGAAGGAAATTGCGGCCGAAACTGTTTTGGCGTGGAAGCAATATCGCGAGAAGACCTTACCCCTTGAGAAAGATTTCGAATTGAAATGGAAGGATAATGCGTAGGTCTTTCGTTTAGACTACGATCGTCGACCGCTTGGAGTCAGTTTCGGAAGCGAGCAAGCAGCCGGCGTAGCCGGCGACGGCATAAAGCCTGGGGCGTAAGCCCCAGGATGCGAGACCCCAATAAGAATGAGCCCGCGGAGCGGGTGATAGCCCGATGCAAAAACCATTACGTGACAGGCGTGTTAGCTTAAGAACATGCCTGACTCCTACACCAACCTGCTTTATCACATAGTCTTTTCGACGAAGGAACGTCGTCCACTTATCACCCCTGAATACGAGGTGCGCCTTTACGATTACGTCGGGGGAACGATCCGCAAAGTTGGGGGCATCTCGCTGGAGCTTAACGGCACTAGCGATCATATTCACTTGCTCGCTAAGCTGCGGCCAGATTGCGCCCTGTCTGATGTCTTACGTGATCTGAAAGCAAACGCGACCGGGTGGATGCATGACGTCTTTCCATCGTTGAAGAACTTTTCGTGGCAGCGTGGTTATGGCGCATTCACAGTAAGCCAATCGAATGTTGCCGCAGTGCGCCAGTACATTGCGCGACAGAAGGAGCATCATCGGAACGTTCCTTTTCGGGACGAGTTCATTCAATTCTTGCAAGAGAATGAGATGACATACGATGAACGATTTATCTGACGGCTGTCGCCCGCGTCGCGGGCTTGCTCTCTTTTTCTGACGTGTAACCTGGGGCTCACGCCCCAGGCTTTATGATTACACCCGCTTCGCGGGTTAAGCACCCTTCACTCGTGAGCCGTGAGCTCAGGCTCGCTCTTCCTTCCCATTTTGGCTTTCGTCTCAAGCAGCATGTGAACGATTACGGAAGCGATGATGACAGTACCGCCCACCAGCGCCCAGCCACTGGGCCGTTCGCCGATAAAAAGAAAAACCCAGACCGGATTCAGCACCGGCTCGACGTAGCCGATGATGCCGGCATCAAGCGATCGCACGCCGCGCGCCATCGCCAGGGTGAACAGCAAGTAAGCAAAGCCGATTTGGACGATGCCCAGATAAGCAATGCGCCCAAAGTCTCCCGCGCTTATTCCGCTCTGCATCGCACCAAAAAACGCAGGCGCGCAAATCAGCACACAAATCAGATTGCCGTAGATCGCTGAAGATGCGCGATTGACGTTGCGGGCTTTCGAATGTCGCAACAGCAGAAAGAAGAGCGCGAAACACGCACCGGAAGCGAGCGCGAATAAATTGCCGGTGACATCCTGTGGCCGCAGCTTGCCTACAAAAAACAGAGACATGCCGGCGATGCACGCGGCGACGGTGATGAAGTCACGCGAGCGAAACTTCTCTTTGTAAAAGAGCGGCTCGAGAATCAGAACATAAACGGGCGCCGTGTATTGAAGAAAGATTGCGTTGGCGGCAGTCGTCAGTTTGGTGGCGAGCACGAAAAGAATCAGCAGCGCCGCGTAGAGAATTGAAGTAACCGCGCTGATAGGATTGATGCCAAAGCCTTCCTTGCGCGTGAAAATTGCGATGGTGATGGCGGCGAGTAGCGATCGGCCAAATGAAAGTTCGAACGCCGAAAGATGAGTGGCTTTGATGAAGAGACCGCCGGTGCTCCAGAGAATCGCGGCGCCCAGGACGAGCAGGAGTGGCGACGAGGTCGTTTTCTGATGAGACGGTGAAGCTCCACTGGTCATTGGACACTTATCAGCCGCTGTTCATGATTTTCGTGTGAATTAGTGGATCGTCCTATCAAGGCAGGCAAAACGATCCACGAAGCAACACGAACCGCACTAACACCAAACTGACAAATCGAAAATGACTAGTTAAGAGTTTCCTCTCGGGGCGCTTCGGATGGCGCCTCTCGGATCGGATTCACATGTTCCGGTTGGTCCTGCTTCAACGACTTCAGATACTTTCCAAACTGTCCATTCCACGGGGGAATCACAACTGATACTGCGCCTTGCGCCAGCGCCTGACACGCCAGGCGAATCAGCGGTTTAGGTTCGACGCTATCGATGTAACCGAACTCTTTGATCTTTTTTCCTTCGCGCACAGCGACGTCGGAAAGCCTCTCCGCTCCGCCAACGACGCCGACCCAGCAGGTGCCGCACGAAGCAGAACGACATTCGACGGGAATCGGCCCTTCCATGCGCCGGGGATCGATAGCTACCCAGTCGCGCGATCGATCTTCAGCAGCGCCCCAGGCGAGATCCTGGCCTTCGTTCAATTTGTATTTTGCCTGATCGTCGTTCTCGTCATGCGTGACCGTGAATTGTTTGTTCACCGTCTTAAGAAAACCGAGCAGGCCCTGACTGTCAACTTTGGCGCGGTCGCGAAGAATCTGTTCGGGAGATTTTTTCGCATGCTTCTTGTCGATGCTGATCGTGCCCGGCGCGGCTTTGAACGCTTCCAGACTTGTCTGCTGCACCGTCATGAACGCAACGGCGGTGATGGCGACCAAAAGCGATTCGTCAATCTTTGACTGCTTAGCGTCGTGGGCGACTTTTAAGATCTGATCCGGCAGCGACGACTGCGCAGACTCTGAGAATGAATCAGCATGCGCTGCCACCGCCTTCTTGACCTGCGGCCAGAAGCGATGGCCATAAAGAAATCGAT
>DASWQK010000348.1:0-5717 GCA_036403735.1 Pyrinomonadaceae bacterium | reverse complement strand
AGCGGAAGCTATTAGCATTGCCCGCTCGGCCGGCGCAAACGTGATCATAAATGACCGTGTTGATGTCGCCATCGCGTTAGGAGCGGACGGAGTTCATCTGGGACAAGTCGATATGCCGGTAGCGGCCGCGCGCCGGTTACTCGGAGACAATGCCATCATTGGTTTCTCCACTCACAACCTCGAGCAGGTCAAAGCGGCTCTCGCTCTGCCGATCAATTACCTGGCCTTCGGCCCAATCTTCCCAACTCAAAGCAAACGCAACCCGGATCCCGTCGCCGGCCTCGACGCGCTTAGCATAATCAAATCTCTAAACGGCCGTTTGCCGGTCGTAGCCATCGGCGGAATCGACAAATCTAACGTGGTCGGGGTCTGGTCAGCGGGGGCCGACTGCGCGGCTATCATTTCAGCCATCGTCGCGGAACCGGCACAAATCACGAGAAAGCTACGCGATTTCCTAACATTAGCGGCTGTTCAATAACGCTAAACGTTTTTTGCTTGCGTTTTTACAGGCAGATCGTTCAGAATGGCTCTGGCCGATTTGCTCGGCGAGCGCATTCCTCAGTGCGAACTATTCGATCTCACAACACACCATCAAATGAGCTTCTTCGATCTGCCACCTATTATCGAACGCATGCTGCTGGTCTCTGACAAGATCAGCGACTTGAATTTTTCAGTTGGCCAGTTACCACAGGTTGAGATCAACGGAAAGCTAACGCCGGTTCAACCACTCGGCCTGCAAAAACTGACGCCATATCAGACAGAAGTAATTGCGATGACGCTGTTACAGGAGAATCCTGAAGCTGCGGAGAAGTTGGTTAAGGGAGGCACGGCGGATCTTAGTTATTCGCTACCGTCACGCGCTCGATTCCGCTGCAACATCTTTCAGCAGCGCGGAGTTTATTCCATCGTCATGCGCGTGATTCCAACGGACATACCTTCGCTTGCGTCGCTGCACCTGCCAACCCAGCTCGCCGAAATAGCTGAACTGCGAAACGGACTGGTCTTGATCACCGGCCCGACCGGATCCGGGAAGAGTTCCACGCTGGCGGCGATCATCGACATCATAAATGAGACGAAACATTATCATGTAGTCGCAATCGAAGATCCGATCGAGTACTTACACACGCACAAGAATTCAACGATCAACCAGCGCGAGGTTGGACACGACACTAAAGATTTTCCGTCTGCCTTACGCGCGGCTTTGCGACAAGCTCCCAAAGTGATCCTGATCGGTGAGATGCGTGACTTTGAGACAACTGAGATTGCTCTCGAGGCTGCCGAGACGGGACATCTGGTGCTCTCAACTCTGCACACGATCGACGCGTCGAAAACAGTCGACCGCATCATCGGACTCTATCCGAAGAACGAAGAGCCCGTCATCCGGACTCGTCTCGCACAGACTTTTCGTTACATCCTTTCTCAGCGTTTGATTCCGCGTCAAGACATGCGCGGACGTATCGCCGCCGTCGAGATCCTGCAATCGACGCCCAGAACTCGCGAATACATCGAGAACGGAGAGGCCGAAGGCAAGTCTCTGCTCGATGCGATGCGTGATGGAAAGCTCGATGGCATGCAGGACTTCGATTCCGTCATCAAGGATTTGATCGAAACCAATGTGATTACAGTTGAAGATGGTTTGGGTTTCGCAACGAATCAAAACAATCTGTTGCTCTCGCTTAAAGGTCTGACTTCAGGCGAGGACTTCATCCGCACTCAGGGGCGAAATATGGTTCCCAATCAAACATCACAACGGCCCGCCGGATTTAGTCTTAACGAGTAATCGACAATTATCTCAAAACCATGGTTCTCATTTGTCCACAGTGTAGTGCGCGTTTACAACTTGATGACGCCAAGACGCCGTCTCGCCCATTTTCCGTGCGCTGTCCGAAGTGTCAGGCGAGTGTGAATCACGCACCGACATCAACGCCCGAAACGACGACAACGGTGCCCACCACCGCAGCCAAGGCTCCTATCGAAGTAACTGCTACACGCTTCGAACGTCCGCTGACAGCGCCGGCCTTCAAGCCAGTCGAGGAGAGTAAATCAATATCGGCAGAAGAGAGCGCCCCTGGTCTAAGCGAGATTGCAAAACTGCTGGCCGAGGCGCTACAACACTCAGACCGTCATGCGGGAGTCAGTCGAAAGAGGCCGGCCTGGGATCGACGCAAGGTGCTGGTTTGCGCCAGCCCGGCGTACCGGGAAACGATAGCCGAGTCGCTGGTGGCGCATGATTATGAAGTGTTCATAGCCGATGACATGGCCCAGGGATTGGGACGCATGCGCGAAGAACGGATGGATGTCGTGGTGCTCGACGCGAACTTCGATCCGGTTGAGCAGGGCGTCGCCTTCATCACCCGCGAAGTTCGCTTGCTGCGCCCATCCGAACGGCGCCGGCTTTTCCTTGTGTACCTAACGTCAGGCGTACGTACAATGGACTTGCACGCTGCCTTTCTTCATAACGTGAATCTGGTAATCAATCCTTCAGACGTTGAGCAATTGCCGGAAGCGCTCGATGTTTCCATTCGTCACTACAACGATTTATATCGTCCCTTCAACCGCGCGCTCGACGTGGCGCCGATATAAGCAGCTCAACAACCGAACCGCATAAACGCGTCGCGCAAAGCGGCGTGTTTTTGCATTAGCTTCAAATAAAGGGCTTCATCACGGCCGCCCTTGGCACGAATAATTCGTGTAGCCAACAATTTTTGATTGGCAGTCCACTCTTCCAGATTGGGAATCATAGCCAGCACGAGTGAAAGACTACGAAGCGCGGCGAGTTCACCCTCACTCCAGCTTCGGCTGGTAACTCGTAGTGCACGCTTAACGAAATCCAGCGATTGTTCTCGGATTGCTTCTGCATTTCCGTCGAACTCGCGCGCCATCCGTCGCTGAACAGCGAGGCCGATATTGCGCACTTCGAATTTGTCCCAGCGATGCCGCGATTCGTTTTCGAATAGATCAAACAACATGTGCCCAGCCGCGAGCTTTCTTAAGGTAGCAGCGGACGTTCTATGGCCTGGATTCTTCAGGACTTTCGCTTCCTCTGCCCTGGTTAGTTTGAGCAATTCAGGTTTGACGGACCGGAATCCGAGCTTGCGATAAAACCAAAACGCGCCCGATTCGATCCCTTCTTCGTTCTCGTGTCCAACCTGATAGGGATCGATCGAGAAGACGGTCACTCCGAGAAGTTGGCGCATCAGGTGGAGAATTCGCGCGTACAGCCAAGCCGTCTCGCCGTCACGAAACGTGTAATAAAGATTGAAGCCGCTTTCCATTCGCTCGCAAATCGAAAGGCCTTCGAAATAGGCAACCGGCACGCCGTTCTTGAAGATCAACGCGGCGTGATACGCGCGCAACGGCAGACGCTTTTCGGGCGGCACGCCGGTTACGAAGACCTGTGCGCCGCGTCCGAGATCGGCTTTCAAGATTCGACTCACGTCGCCATAGGTAAACCCGTGCAACTCGCGATAGCGAACGGCGGAAGTCTCACGAGCAAGATCAAGGATCCTTTCGCCCTGCGCGCGTGAAAGTCTTTCGATGGGAATCGCCGGCGATGTGAGTTCGCGCGAAAGCAAAATATCGCGACGCGCGATCAAAGGTGATTTATGAAAGAAGATCCGCGCCGCGGATAATCGCATCCCCGTTCGTGACGCACGAATACCGTATCGCCAGGTGATGTGAAGTTTTAGACTGTCGTAGAGGCTTGCTTTCGTCTTGTCAGAGAACGGCAACGATTCGAACCGCTCGATCAGCCATACGAGTTCGCGCCGGCGACCCTTTGCCGCTCGCAGCCACTCGCGATACGGCACGTGAGCTTCGACCATCGCATCGTCTTCCAGCAGTGGCAGAAATCTCGGCATCGTCGCACCGAACCGATCTTCCTCTTCAAACCAATCCCAGTCGATGGAAAGTTGTGGGGGATATTTCGCGACCAGCCAGCGCGCAATTGCATAACTGAAGTTGCTGGTGACTGAGCCGCCGGCGATTCCTGAGACTTCCGGATCGTCCAACAGAGAAAGATCAGCATCCTTCTCGCTCAGTTCCTGAACTCGCGATCCGAAGCTCTTTAGAATGCGCTCAACTTGTTTTGCGACGGTCGCGCTGGGCGGATACGCGCGAATGAACAGCAACGTCTCATGAAATCGAATCAGAGAGTCGGCATTCGTGAGTTTTGATTTTGAAAGGACGCGCAGCGCCCGCCGAATCTTCGCGTCGCCTTCGCCGAAGCGCCGCCTGGATTCTTCTAAATCGTCAATTAGGTTAGTCGAATTCCGGGTTGCCATTCGTCTTCCAACCGCGAAGCGGTTTCGTAACAAAGCCCAGGGTTGCTGCGCAGCAGCTACCCTGGGGGATCATGTCTCAACCGCTTCGCGGTTGCTCACAAATGCTTCCGCATAAAGGTCGCGATCTTCCATGCGTCGATCGCTTTCCAAGGCATCTCTGCGGTCGTGTAGTGACCGCACGGAAGCCATACGACGTCGAGATCGATACTGAGGGACCTAACTTCAGCGATGACTTGCTTCGATAGATCGACCGGGAACGTTAAGTCATAACGCGCGGCGATGAAGCGCATTGGTCGCCGCTTCATCTCAAGCAGGCGCGGCACGAACGGCACGGGACTGATCGGTCTCCAAAACTCGCGCAGTTCTTCGAGGGTGACATTCGTTTCAATTGCCTGCTGCACGTGGTGCGTCGAGATTCCCTTCCAAACCACGTCCGCGAAGTAGCTGGACACATGATTGAATACGCCGACATCAATCGACTCGTCGTGAGTGAAGGCGAGAAATGCCGTGCACGATCCGATGCTGGTTCCCAGGATTCCGATCCGTTCAAAACCTTGTTCCTTCAACCAACGAACCGCGGCCCGCGTGTCGAGGACCGCCTGACGCATTGACTGAATCGTGCGACCGATGTTCGAACTGACCAGATGCTCAGCGCGTTCGATGTCGGGCGGCCGTCGCTCTTCATGATAAGGAAGCGTCAGGCGCAGCGCCGTCATGCCCAGGCGATTGAAGATACGGCAAGCTTCGACGTGACTATCGGGTTGCGCGTTCCATTGTGGCAGCACGACAACGGCAGCGCGCGGTTTGTTCTTCCGTTCCCGTCGCGGGGTGAACAGTCGCGCATGGACGATATTGTTTTCCGCTGACGGGGTTTCGACAACGCTGGTCCAGGTAAGGTGATCGCCTTCGAGGTTCCAATCGTTGATTTGGGCAACAGAATAGAACTCGTCACTGCGCTCCATTGCTTGCTGTGTATGTTGACGAAAAACAGCGCGCGGATCGTCACCGTTAACATGGTCGCTGATGAACTCGAGCCCCCACTGAAACGGCCGCACGACCCGATTGTCGTCTCTCTTCGTGTGCGCGATTTCACGCGCGCGCATCCACTTTCCAAACAAACTCAAATCCTCCAGGTTATCGACCACTCATCCTAAAGGGCGGCGAATGACTTAATCAAGGGACAGTAAATCTGGGTAGTCGTAGTTTGCCTCCCTCTCCGTTTGTGAGGGCAATAACATATCTGACGAATCACAGTTTTCATTATGAAGCGGGTGTCGTTTGCATGTAGCTCACCTCACAATCTTAATTCAGAGAGTCCGCGGAGCGGACGCCAGCATAAAGCCTGGGGCGTAAGTCTCAAGTGCCATGACATCGTTTACACCGAGAAGTGCCATGAGATCGTTTACACATGGTTTGTTGGACCAAATCGCGAAA
>DASWQK010000347.1:0-5738 GCA_036403735.1 Pyrinomonadaceae bacterium | reverse complement strand
TCGCGCATTTAATGCTAGATTGATAATACTCTAGTGTTCATCGATTCCCATTGCCACATTGATGGCCTTGAATACGACGCTGATCGCGAAGATGTAATCGCGCGGGCTCTCGATGCCGGCGTCACCACAATGCTCAACGTCGGCACGGGCGATCCAAACAGCGGCGCCTTCGAACGCGCCGTCGAATTAGCAGAAAAGAACAAAAACATTTTCGCCGCGATCGGTGTCCATCCTCACGATGCAAAGCTGTTCGATGATGCCGCCGAGACTCGCCTGACGAATCTCTTCAAACAAAGCAGCAAGGTAATTGCCTGGGGAGAGATGGGGCTCGACTACCACTACGATCATTCACCACGCGAAGTGCAACGCGAAGTCTTCGGGCGGCAGCTTCGCATCGCGCGTTCACTCGATTTGCCGGTGGTGATTCACTCACGCGAAGCTGACGACGAAACGATCGATATCCTTCGTGAGGAACTAAGCGGTTATGCACGCGCTGGTGTCTTGCATTGTTTTGGCGGCAGTTTGCAGATGGCCCGCGACGCAATCGAATTGGGATTCTTTATCTCATTCGCCGGCAATCTCACTTTCAAAAAAGCTGAGGACCTGCGTGATGTTGCCCGGCAGCTTTCGCTCGATCGTCTGTTGATTGAAACGGACTGTCCTTATCTCACTCCGGTTCCCTATCGCGGAAAAAGAAACGAGCCGGCCCGGGTGGTTGAGACAGCGGGCTGTCTGGCGGCTCTTCACGGCAAGGAATTGGAGAAAATCGGACGGATTACGAGCGAAAACTTCATGCGCTTGTTTGGAGTACCGCCTTCAGGCGGAATTCTTTCTTAGGGCCGCCTAAAGGCGGAACTCCAAACGCGCTCCAAGAGAACACTTTCACATGCTCGAACTTTGATGTTATTCTCATCGCGAACTCTTAAATAGATACTCATGGCCCAGCAGAATTCCTTTGATGTCGTCTCGCAGATTGATCGTGCTGAAATCAGCAATGCGATCAATCAAACTCTGAAAGAAGTCGGCCAGCGTTTCGATTTCAAGGGCAGTCACGCTAACGTCGCCCTGGAAAAGGAAGAGTTGGTGCTAACGGCCGAAGACGAAACGAAGCTGCGCAATATGAACGACATTCTGCAGCAGAAGCTCGTGCGCCGCAGCGTGCCTTTGAAGGCCTTGAGCTATGGCACAATCGAACCGGCGGCTGGCGGGACTGTTCGCCAACGCGCGCAAATTCAGCAGGGAATTCCCCAGGAAAAAGCGAAGGAGATCGTCAAGCTGATTAAGGACTCGAAAGCAAAAGTGCAAGCCTCGATTCAAGGCGACACGGTCCGCGTAACTGGTAAGGATCGCGATACGCTTCAGCAGGTGATTGCGACGCTGAAAGCAAAAGATTTTGGGATAAACATGCAGTTTACGAACTACCGATCGAATTGATTTAGAGTAGAAGAATGCCCTTAGCAGAACAAACCGCGATTCTCGACGAAGCGCAACTTTCAGCGAAGCGAATCTTTGATGCGATCTCGACTGAATTGCTGCTTGTCGAAGCAGAGTTTGAGCGTCAGGCACGCTCGAACATTCAGGTCATCGCTTATCTCGGCGATTACCTGCGCCGCTCCGGTGGCAAACGCGTGCGGCCGGCGCTCACGATTCTGGCGAACCATGCGGTTGGCGGCGATGGATCGAATCAAAGCTCGATTCGCATGGCTACGGTCATGGAGTTTCTGCACACGGCCACACTGGTCCATGACGATGTAATTGATAAAGCCGCAACCCGTCGCAATCGTCCTTCGATCAACTCTGAATTCGGTAATCAAACCGCGGTGCTGATGGGCGATTGGCTTTACATGTCGGCATTTGAAACCAGTCTGGCTGAACGCTCGCTGGCCATTCTCGACATCCTGACCGCAGTCACTCGGCGCATGACTGAAGGCGAGCTGCTGCAATTGACATTGCTCGGCCGCACGGACATTTCGGAAGCGCAGTACTTCGATGTGATCGCGCGCAAGACTGCCTACCTGTTCAGCGCGTGTTGTGAAATTGGATCGCTGCTGGGGCGTGCGACGCCGGCGCAGCAGACAATGCTGCGCGACTATGGAATGAATCTCGGCGTGGCGTTTCAACTGATCGACGACCTCCTGGATTTCACCAGCAGTCAGGACGTTTTAGGTAAACCGGCCGGCGCAGACCTAATAGAAGGAAAGGTTTCATTACCTTTGATTCTGCTTTTGCAGCGAGAACCGGAGACGCGTTCGCAAGTTCAAACGGTGATCAGCGAAGGCGGTTATCAGACGGTTTCACGTCAGTCGCTGGTCGATGCGCTGGAAAGAACCGGCGCCCTGGCGCTTACGCAACAGCGCGCGATCGAATATGCGGAAGGAGCGCGGGCTGCGCTCGACGGCTTGAACGGATCAATCCACACCCAGGCCCTGCGCGCTATTCCTACCTACTGCATTGACCGCGATCGATAAGCGTTTGGAGTCGCGCCTTTAGGCGGCGTTCTCTGGTGAGGCGGCCTAAAGGCGGAACTCAAAACGAGGGTAGCGTCTGAATCTTGTGTTGCTCGGTCGGCTTAAAACTAAGATAGCCGCAATTTGGAACGACATCCAACAGGTGATTTTTAGGTAGTGTCTCAGTTTGACTCTTGGGATTGGGAAACGAACCTCTGGTTAATGGTCAAACCGACAATGCGGCGCGCAGATAGTGTTCAACCTCACCTCCGCGCGAGGTCGGCTCAAGGTATTCTGAAGAACGTGGGAGGGAGGTTTGCAGCATGGCAAAACTTGTCTACGGATTGAGCCAGTCCCTTGATGGCTACGTCGACCACATGAAGCTTGGGCCGCCTGCACCCGCGGCCTTCCGACACTTCATCGGGCTGGTGCGCGGCGCGACGGGCCTCATTTACGGTCGCCGCACGTACGAGATCATGCGTTATTGGGACGAAGATCTTCCTGATTGGGACGCGGAGGATCGCGAGTTCGCGGTGGTGTGGCGGAGCCAGCCGAAGTGGGTCGTGTCGCGTTCCCTCAAGTCAGTTGGCCCCAACTCGACGCTTGTCGCGGATGACTTCGAGAAGGTGATACGCAGGCTGAAGGCCGAGCTGGCCGGCGAGATTCAAGTTGCCGGACCAGTCCTGGCGCAAAGCCTGACCGAGGCCGGTCTTATCGATGAGTATCGACTCTACCTCCGCCCCGTCGTGCTTGGTGGTGGCAAGCCATTCTTCGCCGGCCCCCGGCCGCCGCTCCACCTGGTGGCCAGCGATTTAATCGCCGATGACTTGATTCGGTTGACGTACGTTTCTGCTTAATCGCGCGACGCGCCCGACGGCTGCGCTCAGAAATTCAAACTGAGACACTACCCAAACGAGATACTTATTGCCAATCGGCGGTAAGGCAAACTAAAATCCTCAATGGGCCATGGCTAACGAAACCTTAATAGCTCGTCTGGAACAAAGCCTGCGACAGTCGCGGGGGGCGCGTACGCGTCTGTCGGCGCGGCTCACGGAAATAGAAGCTGAGGCGGAGATCATTCGCGCCGAGCTGATAGAAATGGACACGCTCGCAGGGCAGACTGAGGCGGCGATCTTTCGTTTGCTTTCGAATGTCATGAGCGGCCCGTCAACTCAGGTGGGAACCACTTCGGTCGGCGAACTGGAAATTGAGTTGCAGCGGCGTCTAGCCCATGCTGAGTTGTCGCAGCACCCTCTGCCGCAGCAGCGCCATAATGTGCCGGTCGTGCGCAGCGACATCGAGGCAACCAGCGACCGGTTCTTTGATCGAACGATTCCCCAAGCTACGACGATGATTCTGCGCGAAGCCAATGGACCGTTGCATGTGAATGAAATTTACAACCGGCTGCTGGATGGCGGTTTTAGTTTCACTGGTCACAATCCCACGATCAGCATAGCCGTCTCTCTGAACCGAAACAGTCGCTTTCGCAAAGTCGCGCCGGGAACATTCGATCTGGTGATAAGGGATGCGGCGAAGGCTTCGTGACTTCTGGTTCGTGTGATTTGGTGGTTGGTCCTCTTTAATTCATCTGAAAAGCACACCACGAACAAAAACTAATCGACACCAAACCCCAAGGCTGCACTCGATCTAAGTCCGACAATATCCTGCTTCGCTCCATTAGGAGCGAGATGTTTATAGAATTTCTGAAGGTAGATCAATGAAGCTCCTTTAGGAGCGCAATGTGAAGACCCAACATTGTGCTTCTAAAGGAGCTCTATAGTTTTGAATGGAAACGGTTTCTATAAACATTCTGCGCCTAACGGCGCAGCGCACGGGAATTGCCAGGCCCCTCACATCACCTTCTTCCTCAGTTCCGCGAGTAGCTCCTTCGCTTCATCCGCCGTCATCTCTTCGACTTTCGTCGCTCTCAATTCATCGACGATCTTCTGATTAGCTAAATCAAACAGAGACGACTGGGCGGCAATCCGTCGACGCGCGGCGCTGGTTGCAGCTCGGCTCAATGCATCATCTTCGGCCGACGAGTTCGCCGCGACGCCAGCCGCGACCGCTCGTTCTTTTGTTTCGCCTTCTTCGGCAAACACGTCCAACTCGTAGCGCTCTAAGCGTCGCAAAACTTCTCGGGCGCGCGTGAGGGCTGCCGGCGGCATGCCGGCGAGACGCGCTACTTCAATCCCGTAAGATTTGGACGCACTGCCGCGTTCCAGGCGATGGAGAAAAACAACCTCGCCTTCGCGTTCCGTCGCCGTGATTTGATAGTTCTGCGCGCCCGGCAGACGCTCAGCCAGTTCTGTCAGTTCGTGATAATGGGTCGCGAACAGGGTCTTCGCGCAATGCTCTGGTGAGTCATGCAGATATTCCGCAACCGCCCAGGCGATCGACAGTCCATCAAAGGTCGCTGTGCCGCGTCCAATCTCATCAAGCAGGACCAGTGAACGTGGCGTTGCGCTATGCAGAATCGCAGCCGTCTCAGTCATTTCAACCATGAATGTCGAACGGCCGCGCGCCAGATCGTCCGAGGCGCCGACGCGTGTCCACACTCGATCGAGCAAAGGCAGCCGCGCACTCTCGGCCGGAACAAACGAGCCCATCTGCGCAAGAATGCAAACCAGCGCCGTCTGCCGCAGCACAGTGCTCTTGCCGCCCATGTTTGGGCCAGTAATGATCAGCAGTCGATCGGTCGAGTTGTTGAGATAGACGCTGTTCGGCACGAACGGCTCTTCGATGAAAACTTCGATCACGGAGTGACGGCCAGAAACGATTTCGATCTCATCGCCATCGTGCATTTTTGGTCGCACGTATCGACGCCGCACGGATGTCTCAGCGAGTGACGCCACCGCGTCGAGACACGCCAGCGCCCGTGCAGTCGCCTGAATTCGTGATGTCTCAGTAGAGACTTGCCGGCAAACCAGCGAGAAGAGTTCCGATTCAAGTTGCAGAATGCGCTCTTCGGCGCCCAGCACTTTGCTTTCCCATTCTTTCAGCGCGGTGGTCGTGAATCGTTCGGCGTTTGCCAGTGTCTGCCGGCGCTCATAATCGGCAGGAACCCGCGCGGAATTCGCTTTCGAAACTTCGATGAAGTAACCAAACACATTATTGTAGCGAATACGCAACGTGCCGATGCCCGTGCGCGCGCGCTCTTCGGCCTCGAGCGCGGCAATAGTCTGCTTTGCATCGCGGCTTAACGATCGAAGCTCATCAAGTTCGGCCGAGTAACCGCTTCTGATAACACCGCCGTCTACAACCTTGGCCGGCGGATCGTCCTCGATGGCA
>DASWQK010000346.1:0-5919 GCA_036403735.1 Pyrinomonadaceae bacterium | reverse complement strand
GGACCAACCATGACGCATGCGCTTTTGGTAGGCAGTTCGGCAATCAATGCGGGCAGCAATGCTCTCGCTTTGGATCAAAACGGCAATGCATTAACAGGCGATCAGCGCGGTGGGGGATTTCCGCGCGTCTTCAACGGCTTGGTCGATATCGGAGCTTACGAAGCAGGCAATCCAATCGATGAAGTAAGTTTCTTTGTGAAACAACAGTATCTTGATTTTCTGAATCGCCAACCCGATCAATCAGGTTTGGATTTCTGGACGAATCAAATTACCTCGTGCGGATCGAATGCATCATGCATTGAAGCGATGCGCATCAATGTCTCAGCCGCATTTTTCCTTTCAATCGAATTTCAACAGACGGGCAATCTCGTCTACAAGATGTACAAGGCCGGGCTTGGCAACCTGACCGGCAAACCTGTGGCTGTTGATCGCGCGCCGTTCCTCGCCGATTCGCGGCAAATCCAAACGACTCCGGCGCAAATCATAGTCGGACAAGGTGATTGGCAAACCCAGTTGGAAACGAACAAGCAAGCCTTCGCACTGGCTTTTGTGCAGCGGCCGGCTTTTCAATCTGCTCACGCCAGTCAGGATGCGGTGACTTACGTCAGTTCGCTTTTTGCGAACGCTGGTGTGACTCCGACGAACACTGAAACATCCGCGGCGGTCAGTGCCTTCAACACCGCCGGCGGCGGCAATGCCGGCCGCGCTAGCGCCTTGCGCAGTGTCGCCGAGAGCAATTCAGTCTCTAACAAACTCTCCAACGAAGCCTTCGTGCTGATGCAGTACTTCGGTTACCTGCAAAGAGATCCTTACGACCCACCAGAATCGACGCTTGATTATCAGGGCTACAACTTCTGGCTGAATAAACTGAATCAGTTCAACGGGAATTACATCGACGCGGAAATGGTCAAGGCATTCCTAGCGTCGAGTGAATATCGCCAGCGTTTTGGCCCATAAGAGTGTTCATTCCGGCATCCGCAACTTGGCTGCCCGCCTAAATCAAGTTAACAACTTGGGTCTCTCGTGTTAATAATCTCCCCGCCGGGGCGTTTTATGAGCGGAGAAGATATTCAGGAGGAAGCTGTGCTGGCTGCTGTAAAACCACTCAAATCATCTGCTGGTTACCTTGGGTCGACCGATTCCGGAGCGCCGTTGAGCACGGCCCGCGCGAGTTCATTAACATCCGCGTCAGACGGCGTCGAGATCCTTTTCCACAAACACAATCAACGCGTGTTTCGCACGGCGTATCGCGTGACAGGAAGCGCCGCCGATGCCGAAGATGTTTTGCAGACAGTGTTTTTGCGCATCACGCGCGAACAGGAAACCGCCGCGGCGGCGGAGAATGGCGAGGCCTACTTCTCGCGTGCCGCGATCAATGCTTCGCTCGATTTGCTTCGGAGCCGAAAGAGATCGAGATCGATCGCGATTGACGATCTCGAAAACGAAGCCAGCGTAGCGCCAGGCATTTCAAAGCAGAATCCGGAAACACATCACGAAGATAGGGAACTGCGAAAGCTGATTCGCGAAGCAGTGACGAAACTTGGCGACAAAGCCGGGCAGATGTTCGCGCTCCGCTATTTCGAAGGTTACGGCAACGGCGAGATCGCCGAGATCATGAATACGTCGGCTTTGGTCGTCGGCGTCACGCTGCATCGCGCCCGCGCGCGCTTACGGAAAGAGATTGGAAAGTATTTGAAAGGTCACGAGTAAATCGTTTAGCGGAGGGCTATCGTCCTCGGCTTGGCGGGCAGTAGCCCGCCTCTAAACGGAACAGGATTATTGTTAGCAATCATTGGAGTGAAGCCATGAAGAAGAAAGAACTCGACAACATGTTGGACAAAATCGCTGCCGGAATTCGTTCTGAGCAGGTTGACGACAAAGCAGTGAACGAAGCAACTGGGCGTGTTTGGTCGCGAATGACGGACTGTTTAGAGGCGGGCTACTGCCCGCCCGATGCTTCGTCAGGCGCGACGGCGGGCAGTAGCCCGCCTCTAAACATTCTCTCAGCCGGCGATCGCATCGAAGGGTGCGCGGATTTTCAATCGTTGATTCCGGCGTACTTGAGCAGCGGCCTTTCTGAGGCACGCTCGTTGCTGCTCGTCGATCACACCCACGAGTGCATTCCTTGCCGCAAGGCCCTGAAGCAGGCGCGGGAAGCGCGCGTTGCGCCGGTGGTGCCGGCCAGGCGCAAACAGCAGAAGCAGGCGTACAGTCTGCGGCCCGTCGTTTTGCGCTGGGGCATCGCGGCGGTGTTGCTGATTGGGCTCGGCTTGATCGCCCTGCCTTTGATTCAACGTTACGTGCCGTTTGGATCGTTGGAAGCGACTGTGCAAGCTGCCGATGGTCCACTGTATGTGGTGGCTGACTCCAAAACGCGGCCCCTGGGTGTAGGTGAAAAAATTGGGCGCGGCGATGTAATTCGCACCGCCAAGGACGCGCACGCAGTTGTGCGGCTCGGAGACGGTTCGACGATCGAGATGAAGGATCGTTCTGAGTTCTCGATGAGTCAAACAATGCGCGGCACCACGGTCCACCTCGACAGTGGGAGCGTGATTGTCGAAGCGGCTAAACAAAAGGGCCACCTGTACGTCGACACTGGCGACTCACTTGTGTCGGTCACCGGAACGACTTTCTCCGTGAATGCCGGAACGAAGGGCTCGCGCGTCAGTGTTATCGAAGGCGAAGTTCATCTCGATCGCAATGGCACTGATAAGGTGCTGCGCGCGGGGGACCAGGCCACCACCAATGCTTCGATCGAAACTGTGCCGGTCAAGGATGAGGTTTCATGGAGTCGTAATGCGGCGCGTTATACCCAAACGCTGGACGCCCTAGCCTCGCTGAATAAAGAGCTAAACGCCGTTCCCAAACCCGGCGTGCGCACCTCGACGCGGCTGCTCGACATGATGCCCGAAAGTACGGTGATGTATGCGGCGCTGCCGAATCTGGCGGCGTCGATCGCTGAATCGAACCGGATCATCGAAGAACGCATTCAACAGAATCCGGCGCTGCGCGACTGGTTTGCCGACCGGCATGAGCCGCGTGGTCCCGGAATGAATCAGGCCATCGCGACCATCAAAGACTTTGGAGATCAGTTAGGTGAAGAAATCGCCGTGGGCGCCGGCATGAGCGAACAGGGACAGCCGACTGAACCGATCGTGCTGGCTGAACTCAAAAATCCGGCGGGCTTTCGTGCCTTCTTTGATGCTGAAGTGCAAAAGCTAAGCACGAATGGCAAGGCGCCGCAGGTCGTTTGGGTTGATGATCCGCGCAATGCTCAGCCCGTCACGAATTCAACGGGCGGCGACAAGCAGTTGTACGTGTGGATTTCCGGCGACGTGCTGGTCGGGTCTCCGAAGCTGGAGCAATTGCAGACAATTGCCAAAGGCGGCAGTGGGTTTTCTTCCACGCCTTTCTACGCGCGTATCGCGCAGGTTTATCACGAAGGCGCCGGGATCGTTTTGGGCGCTGATCTGGAAAAGATCATCGCGCACACTCGCGGCGTCCGCCGGATCGCGGTTGGCGACAACCATGAGCAGGCACTTAACCAGCTTGGTGTCTTTAACATGAAATCATTTGTGCTCGATCAGAAAGACACCGATGGCAAGACGCACACCCGCGCAGTGCTTTCCTACAATCAGGCGGACCACGGAATTACTTCATGGCTCGCGGCGCCGGCGCCGATGAAATCGCTTGAATACATTTCACCGGATGCAAATCTGGTCGCCGGATTTGTAATTAAGAATCCGACTGCGGTGGTCGATGACCTGCTGGCAGTAGTCAGCAACGTTTGTCCGGATCTGAACAAGCATCTCGACGAGTTAGAGAAGGATCACGGCCTGAACCTGCGTAATGATTTTGCCGCGCCTCTGGGTGGCGATTATGCGTTCGCTATTGACGGGCCAATTTTGCCGACCCCTTCGTGGAAGCTGGTGATCCAGGTGAACGACCCGGCGCATTTGCAGCAGACGTTTGAGCAAGTCGTCACCGAAGTGAACAAGCAACTGGCAAAGGAAGGCAAGCAGGGGCTTGAATGGGACAAGACTGATTCCGGCGAGCGCACTTTCTATACGCTGCGATCGAAAGACTTTGGCGGCGTGGAAGTGAATTACGTCATGGCGAACGGCTATTTGATTGCAGGTCCGACGCGGGCGCTGGTCGATCAAGCGCTGCGCTTTCACGATTCAGGGAGCACGCTGTTGCACTCGCCACAATTCACGGCCGGCTTGCCGGCGGACGGAAACGTTAATTTCTCGGCGCTCATTTATCAGAACCTGGCACAGCTGGCCAAGCCCTTCGCGAACCAGGCAGGAAACATGCCGGCAGGTCCGCAGCGAGCGCTCACTATGGCCGCCACAATGGAGCCAACCCTGGCTTATGCTTACGCGTTCGGAGATCGAATCGAATTCGCGACGAATACTGAAGGCGGTCCGTTTGGGTTGAGTCCGGCCACGCTGCTGGGAATGCCGAACGCTTTTGCGCTGCATCACATTCTGGAGCAGGGATTGAAGCCGGGTAAGTAATCTGGCCCCAGAGTCCGGAGAGACGCGGAGAAAACTACACAGGGGAGCACATATGGCCTCTGTGTCTCCGCGCCTCTGTGGCTCGTTGTTCGTTCCAGAAAGACAAAGGAGAGCATTGATGACACTCCGATCTGAACACCGCCTTCTTACAAATGGTCTCACCTTCATCGCCCTCGGACTCTCGATCTTATTTCTGAACTCGTGGGACAATCTTTTCGTAAGAGCATCGATCGGCTTATTCTGGGTAACGTTCTTCCTGATACTGAATGGTCCCGCAGCCTTAAAGACATTCAGAAGTCTCGCGAAAAAGAATGACACTCGACGTGCCAGCTACAAGTTCTCACCTCAACGATAGCCCCGGTGTCATTACTCTCGACAATCTGTCGGTAACTTTCGGCGGCCGTCCAATCCTGAAAAGTCTCAACGGCGATCTGCGTGGACGCGCGATCGGTTTGCTGGGACCAAACGGCGCGGGCAAGACAACGCTGATTCATACTCTGCTTGGGTTTCACCAGCCATCAGCCGGCACCGCGCGAATCCTGGGCAGCGACATTCGCGGTCAGGCAAATCAAATCAAGTCGTTGATCGGCTATATGCCGGAACGCGATTCTTTCATTTCGAAAATGTCTTGCATTCACTTCGTGCGTTTTATGGCGGAGCTTTCCGGACTACCGCCAGGAGCGGCGCTGGAGCGGGCGCATGAAGCGCTTTTCTTCGTCGGCCTGGGAGAAGCGCGCTATCGCAACGTCGATACGTTTTCGCTCGGGATGAAGCAACTGGCAAAGTTGGCACAGGCGATCGTGCATGGGCCACGGCTCATTTTTCTTGATGAGCCGACCAACGGTTTGGATCCGCCGGCGCGGTCCCGAATGATCAAAATGATTCGAGAGATTCGCGACAGCGGTCAGGCGAACATTGTTTTGTCGTCGCACCTGTTACGCGATGTCGAAGAGTGCTGTGAAGAGATCGTGATTCTAAAAGACGGCCGTCTCGTGGTTTATTGCAACCTGGAAGAAGAGCGGAAGGCGAACAAAAAGTTTCTGATGCTCGAGACGCGCGGCGATCTCAAAAGCTTTGTCGAAGGCATCGGCGCGCTGGGTTGCGAGTGCGCCATGACGAGTGATCATCGTCTGAAGATTATCCTGCAGGACGGAACAGAGGTTCGCGATCTTTATAGACTCGCCGCCGATTCGCAGGTGCAAATTCGGCGATTAAGTTATAAGCGCGATTCACTTGAAGACATTTTTTTGAAGGCAATGGAAAACGGAAGTAATTGATTCATTGACTCATTGATCCATTGAATCAATGAAAAAATGGTTCAATGGATAAATTCCTATGGCGGTACTTGAACGATCATATAAACGCTACGCGGGCGCGCTGGCGCCGGAATGGAGTCGTT
>DASWQK010000345.1:0-5704 GCA_036403735.1 Pyrinomonadaceae bacterium | reverse complement strand
GCACGTGCTTAGATATTGGGAGACCGAGTTTCCCATGTTGGCGCCGCAGAAAAATCGAGCTGGACAGCGCACCTATCGTCGAAAGGATGTCGAGGTGGCCTTGCGAATCAAGGAACTGCTTTACGACGAGCAATACACAATCGCGGGCGCGAAGAAGAAATTGGCCAGCGAATTACGCTCGCCGGGCCGCGAAGGGTCGGGCGCAGCGCCGGCGAAGACTCCTTTGCGCAGCTTGCAACCGCCGCCCTCGCTAGCGGCACGGTTTAGTTCAACTCCACCGGCGTCAAGCCCACCGAAGTTTACCGGGGAGCAGCGCGGTTCATTAAAGCAAATCGCGCAGCAACTTCGCGAGATTCTCGATCTTATTGATCAGGGGGACGCGGAGTTAGAAGCCATGCGAGAGAAGCAGAAATGAGCGATTGCTCGCGCGTTTGACAAAGAGTCTTTTCGCGCCATACTGAAATGGCTTGACGGGACGTGGCGCAGCCTGGTAGCGCGCACGCTTGGGGTGCGTGAGGTCGCGAGTTCGAATCTCGCCGTCCCGACCATCAAAAAGAGGCTTTCCGATTTTCGTCGGAAAGCCTTTCAGTTTTTTGTAGCGGTCGGACCCTTCAGCCAGAGCGCTCAATCGCACCTCCCTGACGGTCGGGTTTCTGCCATAACGCGGCATTGGTGACGTTAACGCGGAGACTTGTTTTTCTTAGTGTTCGTAGCGCCACCAGTCGCCGGGCGGTCTTTCGAACTGTTGTTCGATTTGTTGTTGTTGTTCGGCGCCCGGGCCATGACTGAATCGATAAAGCCTCCCGCCAGCGTCAGGACACACATGGCTCCATATTCCGGATGTGGCCCACACGAAATCCCCGCGACCTTGTAATCCTGACTCATGATGCGCTTGCGATGGCCGCGCGTGGCGACCCCATCATCGATCAGCCAGGTCAAGATACGTTCACGCGCAGACTCGTTTCCGTAAGTGAGATTCTCGCCGATGCCTCCGTGCCAGGTGCCGAACGGCTTCACGCGCTGCTCGATCATCGTGTTGTTCGATCCGGCATGACCGGTGGCGCCGGATGAGCTCTGCTCCTTCACATGCGACGTCGCGGCGAGACATAAACCCTGCGATGTACTCAACGGGCCGAGGGGTTTCGCCGCGCGGAGAAACTTGATCGCGTCCGCAACCGCGTCCCAGCCCTCTTGCGTTGTCAGCGTTTCCTGGCCCATCGCCGTGTAGGCCTTGCCCTTGAAAAGCGGTTTCAATTGCTCCAGGTAGGTTGCGTAGGTTTGCGGATAGGCGCGAGCTTGATTGATTTCACTTAACAAATCCTGCTCGGGTTTCGATAACGCCGGCGTTGACTTTGTAGTTTGTGAGTACCCGCTCTGAATCCGGTTTGAACATAGGTTGATAGCTATCGCGCAGCACAACGCGACCAGTCCGAATAGCCTGAACTTCATTGAGGGGAATCCTTTCATGTTTTTAAGGTAGCGAATGGCTGATCTTTGCGGAATCGTCGGGTTGATCGCGCTAAAATTACCGAATGCCTGGGGCCGTGTCAATCGAATAGTGGACACCGCGCGCGTAACAGTTTAGCATCAGACTTAGCAGTGCCCCCCAGAGGCCGAAAGCGTATCGTTCTTCATGGCAATTCGGCATCCACCTGATGATCACGTTCCCCCGGTAATTCGTCGCCGAGGTGTGGAACCGCCCCGCGTAGTTCGCTATGAAGAACCGCGGCGAGGTTTCGCGCGGCGCCTCCTTCGACTTTTCTTCCGACCGTACATTGTAATTCCGGCTCTGCTCGTCGCGGGTCTGGCGATCGCGCTCCTCGCCTACTACTGGGTCGTCTTCTCGGGCCGCGTCGATAATCTCTTGCGCGGAGAAGTTTTTACGCGCTCGGCCGGCATCTACGCCGCGCCAAAACAGATTCGCACGGGCCAAAATATTTCCGAAGAAGATTTGATCGCGTATTTGAGGCGAGCTGGATACGTTGATCGCAATCAACAGGCAGACAGCAATCGTGGCCGATACACCATGAGCGGATCGATGGTAGATATCGATCCGGGCGCCGACTCGCTGGTTGATAACGCGCGCCCCTATCCTCAGGTGCGAGTCGAGTTCAATCGCGCCGGAAAATCGGTGGCTTCTCTCACCGACAGGCAGAACGGCGGGCATCTCGAGAAAACGCAGCTGGAGCCTGAACTCATAAGTTCCGTTACCGGGCGCGAGCGTGCGAAACGCCGGGTGATCGGCTTTAACGATGTGCCGAATGATTTACGCAACGCGATTGTCGTCACCGAAGATCGATCCTTCTTTGAGCATCATGGCGTAAACATTCGCGGCATCATTCGCGCGATGTTGCGCCGGTACGATTCCGATCCTAATTCGCCCCTGGCGCGACAGGGTGGATCGAGCATCACCCAACAGCTGGTTAAGAATCTGCTCTTGTCACCGGAGTACAGCCTCAAGCGCAAGCTCTCGGAAGCTTACATGTCGGTGATTTTGGAAACGCGGCTTTCCAAGCAGGAGATTTTTGCGCTATATGCCAATCAGGTTTATTTAGGCCAGCAATCCGGCTTTTCGATCAATGGATTCGGAGAGGCAGCCAGCGCTTACTTCAATAAGGACGTGACGAATCTGACTCTGCCTGAGTCGGCGTTTCTGGCCGGCTTGATTCGCAGTCCCAATCGCTATAACCCGTTCCACGACCCGGACACCGCGCGCGCGCGTCGCAATCAAGTGTTGGAATCAATGGCTGAGACGGGTGCGATTACAGACGAACAAGCGAAGCAGGCGGAAGCGACTGACCTCAAACTGGCCCCCGCCAAAGGCCGGATTGATATTTCCGACGCGCCTTACTTTGCCGATTACGTTCAGAACCAGCTTGGCGATTTGATTACCGGCCAGGGCGCCGATCACCTGCGCATCTATACCTCGATCGATATGGACCTGCAGCGCGCTGCGTACACGGCGGTGACGAAACAGTTGGCGGCGCTCGATAAGATCGAAGCGAAGCGAGTCCCCGAAGGAACACTGCAAGCCGCGCTGATTGCGATGAACGCGCATACCGGCGAGATTGTCGCGATGGTAGGTGGTCGCGATTATTCGAAGAGTCAGTTGAATCGCGCCGAAGCTTTGCGTCAACCGGGATCTGTGTTCAAGCCTTTCGTCTATGCCACCGCGCTGAATACTGCTTACGATCCGATTCCGCGCGTCATCACGCCGGCCACGATGTTCAAAGACGAGCCAAAGACCTTCACTTACGATAATCAGGAGTACTCGCCCGGAAATATGGGCGATAAGTACTCGATGCAACCGGTCACCTTGCGCGATGCGATGGTCCATAGTCTCAACGTGGTCACGGTTGACGTCGCCATGGAGGTGACAGTCGGCAGAGTCATGAGCCTGGCTGCGAAAGCCGGTCTGCCGCGCGTGTCGCATGCGTATCCGGCGATGGCTCTGGGCACGGCAGAAGCGACGCCCCTGCAGATTGCGTCGGCATATTCCGCATTCGCCGCGAACGGAACCCGCACTACTCCGATTGCGATCAATCGCGTTACCACCGGCACCGGCTTGACGATCGCTCAGCCGATAGCGCAGAAGAATGAAGTGCTGCGTCCGCCGATTGCTTACGTGATGACTTCATTCATGAAGGACGTGGTGAATCGCGGCACCGGGGCGCCAATTCGGGCGCGCGGATTCAAGTACAACGTTGCCGGAAAGACGGGTACTTCGCGCGATGGTTGGTTCGCGGGCTACACCCCGGATCTGGTCTGCGTTGTCTGGGTGGGATTCGATGATGGATCGCAGCTGGGTTTGACGGGCGCGAACTCGGCTCTGCCGATCTGGGCCGACTTCATGAGCTCTGCATTGACCACGCATCCGGAATGGACGGGCGATTGGCAGATGCCTGACGGTGTTCAGCAGGCCGACATCGATCCGGCCACCGGCGAAATTGCCAGGGCTGATTCAACGACGACGACGACCACAACCAAGCGCGGTGAGTTTTTCATCAACGGCACGTTGCCGGGCGAGAACGGCGCTGCGAACGATGACATGGCTAAGGACAGTTCACAGACTGAAAGCCAGGATGATTCTCAAATTGAACCGGCGAGTCTGCCACCTGATTTGGTGAAACCGAAACCTACACCAAAGAACGGTAAGGACATTTTGAAGTCTAAGTCGATTGATGGTTACCAGCCCGATTCGTCCAGCAGATTACAAGGAACGATCACGCTCGACATCGATCCCACTACGGGCTTGATTGCAGTCGACAGTTGTCCCGTCATCAAAACAAAGACCTTCATCATTGGACAGGAGCCGACGAAGTACTGCGGTCCTGAATATCATAAAAAGCCTCAGCCCACTCCTCCACCGGGCAGTCGCGCGCGGGTCGTTAATCCTCGCTAAAATTCACTTTTCCGCTCAGATACAGCCAAACAGTTCTTGTTCACATCGTTCTCTCAGCCTCTGTAAAATTTCTTCGCAAATGTACTTATCCATTGTGATAAGTACGGTTTGACCGTACAGCAACAATTGTTATTGACTTAGATCGTGAGGCGGATGTATAAGCTGCCGATCAAATCGTCAGGTTTCGAGCTGCCATTTTGCTTACAGACGGATTGACGAACTGCGCTCTTGTGAACGCTGTAAACGATGCCATCAAGCCTTGCCAAAGAACCAAATGGTGGCGGAGAAATCGTAAGTTCAATTTCGCGGCAAAAAAATGATTTTCGCGGTCTGGATAGAGCTGAGTTGCGAGAGGAGAAACAATCATGAAACCGAGGTTATTCGTTGCGCTGATAATAACAATTTTAGTTGGGGCAACTGCGCTGACCAGTGTCATCTCCTGGGTAACGAATGGATCCGTTGCGTTGAGCCATTCAGATGCTTCGGGTGTTACTGTCCGTCATCCCGAGCCATCGCGGCCCCAGGATCCAGTAGAAGTAATCAACGGCGCGCGAACTCCCGAGCGGATCCCAGATCGGGTTGCTTACACTCTGCTATTTAGATTTCTCTCAAACCGGAGAACCAATGCTGAAAAGAACAGGGCGCGCTCTTACCTCAGGATGATCTTTGGCTGCGACGTTTGCCCTGAATCTTCAATCACCAAAGAGGAACGTGCGGCCTCGCTAGCCAATATAGAAAAACTTCTTGCGGTGGTTAAAGAGTTTGAATCGCAGATCCAACCGTTCGACACGGAAGCGCGGCAAACTCGAATCGGCGGGCTGAACGTTGACGAAGCGGCGAAAGTCAAACTCAACAAGTTGCAAGCCCGGAAAGAGGAACTGGTGACAAGAATAATAGGTTCGCTCGCGAATCGACTCGGCCCTGAAGGTGCCAGGAAACTAAACGATTTTGTATCACAGCAATTCAAACGACGTGTGAAGCTCCACCAAGAAAATGTCGAGAGAGCGATCACCACCCCGAGTTCTACTTAGACATTCTGAGCACAGAAAACGCCCACGGAGTGTGCTTGCTAACTAATTACTTTAGGAGAAAACGCTATGAATCTCATCGCCCTTCAGCGAATCGAATTTTGCCGGAATCCATTGGCTGGCTTTTCAATAATTGGACTTCTCATCGCCTTGTGCATGCTGGCTTCGGCGGTACAATGTCAAACTGCCACCTATTCCGACAGCTATGTGACCGATAATTCCCCCCTTACCTATGACGCCGAAAACGACGTGTGGATTTATCCTGAAGAACTCG
>DASWQK010000344.1:0-4287 GCA_036403735.1 Pyrinomonadaceae bacterium | reverse complement strand
GCGTTTGTCTTCAAGTAGAAATCGATCATCGCACCCGTCGGCGAGTTATCGGCCAGCGGCTCATCGCGCGGCATCGGCGTGCCGTTATCGCCTCCAGCGATGATTTCCATCGCGTCTGCCGGCTGAAAGAGAATCGTATCGGCTCGAGTCATGGACGGCGCCAGCTGACGCAGTGCCGTAACGTTGTCCAAAACCCAGAAGCCACGACCGTGCGTCGCGACAATCATGTCGTTGTCGTGAAAAGCGAGATCACGCATGGATGCGGGTGGCAGATTTAGTTGCAGCGATTGCCAGTGATCGCCGTCATCGAAGGAAACAAAAACCGCCCGTTCAGTTCCGGCAAACAGCATCCCACGCCGCTGCGGATCTTCTTTTACTGTTTGAACGTAGATTCCCTTCGGTAAGCCGTTTGTGATTTCCGACCATGTTTTACCGGCATCGCGCGTGCGAAAGATGTGCGGGTCGTAGTCATTGAGTTGATGTCGCTCGACCGACGCGTAAGCTTCCTTCACCTCGAAATGAGACGCATCGATCATTGTGACTTTGCTCCACGACGTCAGAGTTGGCGGGGTTACATTCTGCCAGTTTCGTCCGTCATCATTCGTCAACTGGATCAACCCATCGTCAGTGCCGATCCAAACCATCGGAGCTCGCAAAGGTGAAGGCGCAATTGTATAGATCACGCCGCGACGTTTTTCCGTTGGCGCATCGGCGGCCGCGGTCTCGTTCAGGTTTGGCGGCACGCCGGGATCTTCGCGCGTCAAATCCTGGCCCATCTGCGTCCAACTCTCGCCGCCGTTGGTCGTCTTGTAAATAAATTGATTCGCGAAATAGAGGGCGTGCGGATCGGCTTGAGAGAATACCAGCGGCTGAGTCCATGCGTGGCGATATTGTACCGGTTGCTCAACAATCACTGTCCCACCACCCGCTGGTCGCGTCACGCGCGTTTCCGGCGATACTTGCTTTGTTTCACCAGTCACGACGTTGCAGCGCGAGACGGTGCCGCCAAAAAGAATTTCCGGATGCAGCGGATCAGGCGCGGTGTACCCGGATTCGCCCCCGGCACACAGACCTTCCCAGTCGCGCAGAGAGATTTCAGAGTGACGGCTGCGCGAAGGCGAGCCGACCGCGCCACTGTCCTGTTGCGCGCCGGTGACCCAATAAGGAAAGCGATAGTCAGGCGCCACGTGATAAATCTGCGCGGTTGCCTGGTTGTACCAGGAACTCCATGTCACGGCGCCATCGAGGCTCACGATCGATCCCTGATCGCTGCCGAGGACCATGCGCTTCGGATCGTCGGGGTAAATCCAAAGTTGATGAAAATCGTCGCCAGTCGGATCGCCTTTGATTGCTGTCCACGTCTTGCCGGCATCAGTCGAGCGATACACAGACGTGTTCATGACATAGACCGTGTCCGGGTTTTTCGGGTCGGCGGTAACTTTCTCGAAGTACCATCCGCGTCCCCAGAGGCGTTCGTCGCTGGATAGCCTGGTCCAGGTTGCGCCGGCATCGTCCGAGCGAAACACACCTCCGGATTTTTTGATCTTTTGTTGATCTTCGGGATGCTCCTTGTCGTTTACGAATGCGTCCACGACTGCGTAGATGCGATTGCCGTTCGATGGTGAGACTGAGATTCCGATACGGCCGCGGCCTTCAGCCGGGATGCCTTCGTCGATCTCGTTCCAGGTTGTGCCGCCATCCGTGGATTTGAAGATGCCGCCGCCCGGCCCATTCGCCGGCGTGTAAATGAACCATGGCGGACGACGCACGTTCCATAGGGTCGCATAAACGACTTGCGAGTTGGTCGGATCGAAATTGAGATCGATCGCGCCCACGTCGTCATTCTTGAACAGAACCTTTTGCCACGTTGCGCCGCCGTCGCGCGAGCGATAGACGCCGCGATCGGGACTGGATGCGTAGGCATTGCCCAGCGCCGCGACGAACACGATGTTTGGATTCTTTGGATCGACAAGGACGCGGCCAATCTGTTTCGTGGCTTCAAGCCCGATGTGCTTCCAGGTCTTGCCCGCATCGGTTGATTTGTACATGCCGTCGCCGAACTGAATTGAATCGCGCATGTCGGCTTCGCCGGTGCCGACATAGACGACGCTGCCGTTCGAAGGCGCGACGCCAATCGCACCGATCGATGCTGACGACGCTGAATCAAAAACAGGATTCCACGTGCGGCCCGCGTTGGTTGTTTTCCAAACGCCGCCGCCAACTGAACCGAAATAGAAGGTGTCCGGTTGGCCCACAACGCCGCTGACCGCGTTCTCGCGACCCGCGCGAAACGGACCAATCATCCGCCAGTGAAGACCTGAATAAAGCGAGGTGTCGTACTGCTGGGCGATGGCGAGCGGCGCCAGCGCTAACAAGCCAACGATCGCTATTAAGATTGATTGAAATGGCCGGGTGATGAATCGACGAATCTCAGGCATGGATAGGCTCTCCGTTTTGAGTCACTGGATTTGTAATTAGCTGCACAGGATATGATGAAACGGCGTGGAAGAAAACTATTCGGACAATGCGGTGACGCCATAATTTGAAATCCTCTGCGTCGACTCGGCGTCCTCTGCGTCTCGGCGGTGAGTTTGTACTAAACGCAGAGACGCAGAGGTCGCAGAGATTACGCGGAGAAAAACTGAATTAAGACAAACCCCACAACGCGGGCAACTCTGCCACTGATAAGATCAAGTGCGTGTGCGGTTCTCGCTCGAGCTGCTCTCTCGAGTGCGCGCCGGAAAGAACTCCGATGTTACTTCGGACGCCGGCGTTTTGACCGGCTTGCAGATCAAGCACCGTATCCCCGACGTTTGCCACCTGCTGGACGCTGGCCACTTCTGCGCGCTCCATCGCCTTGAATATCAAATCCGGAGCCGGTCGTCCGTGTAGGACATCATCGCCACACGCGACGGCGTTGATTAAGTCTCTCTCCCAATGCATCGACTCCAAAAGAAGTTCGGTGATTGTTCGATCGAATCCGGTATTGAGAGCAACGCGAACGTCGCGGTGTCGCAGCCAGGTAAAAGTTTCGGTGGCTCCGGGGATCTCACGAACGCCGTCCTGCTCGTATAGTCCTGCCAGAATGCTGCGAAATGTATTGTAGATCTCTTCGGTGCGGTTATTGATGTCAGCATTCCTAATACCAGGCTGGCGTTCGACGAAGCGTCGTATGACTTCGCGTTTCGATGCGCCTCGCACTTCACGAATCGAGTCACTCGTGATTTTAATCCCGTAATTCCCGAGTGCCGCAGTAAAAGCGGCGGGCACTTGTCCAGCATCTTCGATCACTGTGCCGGCGATATCAAAGATGACGAGTTTGATTCCTTGCATAACTCGAGATAGTGCGCGCGGCGATTATGAGGGAAGTCAGTACCGAGAGCGGATCGGGATCCCCACGGGCAGTCCGCGTGGGGTCGTGAATGCGACCGGATAATCGGTTAATTATCACTGAGGTTTGTCGAACTTCGATTCCGCTACCAAAACATTGAGTTTGATTTCCGCAAACTTGCGGGTGATGGGAAAGCTGCCTGAATCGGCGAATGCCATTCTGATTGTAAACGGCAGCCTTGATCCGTCAACCTCGCGATAATCCTCAAAGTCGGTTTGCTGTGGGATAGTCCCGACCAGGCTGCGCAGGTAGCTGATTCGCCGTCGCAGCAGTCCGTTCTCAACATCAAAGTAAAGAGATTCTAATTTATCGTCCAATCGAACTGCGCTAAGAAGGTAAACATCTCGATCCTCAATTCGGTCACGCCCAGAGACTCGGAAGCTCGCATACTGATCTTTTATTTTCAGGATCTGAAAAAGAGGAAACGTCAGTTTTTGATCAGCCAACTGCTCGCCAACTAACTCTTGTACGCCAGCGCCGCTCTTAAGCCATCCCTGCCGCCCATTGATGACTCGCTCGTATTCACATCTGGAGTCGCCGGCGCAATTCCGTCCAGGGACGTTTTGAATGGCAAAAGTTTCATGACCTTTATCAGGCACCGCCTGTTCAGCCTCGTAAGCGACAACCTGACCAATCGCAGTCGTCGTAGTGCCCTTAACGACGCAGTTTGTAATTCGATCGGCTCGGGCTTTGCCGCCGATCGCGACCAGGTACTTATTCAATACTTCATCCGCTGACGGCAAACCTGACGTCGATGGACGAGTTGAAGAACCTGACGAACGTACTGGCAGAGGCAATTCCGGAGCACCCTGTGGGGTGCGTTGCCCGCGGTGACAGGTGTAGCAACTGACCACTGGGTTTCCCTGGAAGAGCCTATTGTTTATTTCGATCACCAT
>DASWQK010000343.1:0-5949 GCA_036403735.1 Pyrinomonadaceae bacterium | reverse complement strand
TAATTGGGGCGACGATTCGACCGCAGAGCGTTTGTTCCTCGTCGGCCCGCAACAGGTGATAGTCGGCGTTGGTTGAACCCTTGGCAAACATGAGGCGTGTTTCCTTTTGAAAGTGGGCGTCGAATCCTGCGACCGCCCGAGATTACACTTCCAGCAATACCCTTTAATTATAGCGATTTGCATGGCAGCCTGATTTTGGGATTTTTCAATGAAGGGCGGGCGTCGTTGATGGTGGGTGGGACTTCGTGGTTCAAATCCTGTTGATTCCTGATTCAAATAAGTTCTGACGACGAAAGCGAGTTGTGATATAAGGCTAGTCAATCGGTGTAATGCTGAATGCATTCACCAAGCGCGCCCGATGGGGTGAGGACATTGAGCGCGCCTCACATCAATGATGTGAGCCGGCGGCGCTGAGTATTGGGAGACTTGGCGCCGCCACTAATTTGTGCCGCCGCCGAACCGATTTTGAACACGCACGGTTTCTGTAACCTTCCTACTTCTCTCCGAGTCTATCCAAGACGATGAATGCTTTTCGCACTTATTCGCATAATGTAAATTTTTAAGTCACTGTGAAGCGAAAATGTTTGGAAGCGTACAGACGTATGCGTAACGAATGATTACGCTGGCGTCGATAGCCGGACCCGATAGTAGCAAAAGAGAACGGCGCTTCACGTTGAGTACAGGGGATGTGAAGAGCCGGTCTTTTCCCCGACGGCTCAGGTACAAACGAACCCCCTCATTACGGAGGAACCATGGCCGAACACGCAGTTATTAGCGCGTCCTCAAAAATGGTTACCGCGGACGCCCTTTCATCCTGGAAACCCAAAATCCTTATTGCCGAAGACAGCGCGGACTCGCGCGAGATGATGCAGGTCCTGCTTGAGACCAGAGGCTATCAAGTAATCGCCGCCAACGACGGCATGCACGCGGTCGAGGTCGCATTAAGTACCCGCCCGGATCTTGTGCTTCTGGATCTCGAGTTGCCGAAACTGGATGGCCTGTCGGTCACGCGCAACTTGCGGTTGGATCCAAAATTCAAAGACATTCCGATCATCATCCTTTCCGGACACGACCCAAGTCGATTTCGACAGGATGCGCTTGATGCCGGTTGTGACGAATATTTGCTTAAGCCGATAGATTTTGATTCACTGCATGAGTTGTTGGATCGAATGATAGTCGCCGCGCAGCCGCCGCGGAGTTTTATCAAATCCGCCTGATCAGACTCGCAATCACCATTACCAATTCTGAAGCTTCAACCGGCTTCGGTACGTGCATCTGAAAGCCCGCCGCGAGCGCGCGCAAACGATCTTCGGCGCGGGCATAGGCGGTTAATGCTATCGCCGGCACGCTTCGTTGCTCGGAATCAAGGGCGCGCACCCGCTTCATAAACATGTAGCCATCCATCACGGGCATGCCGATGTCTGAGACAATAATTCCTGGTTGGCATTCATCGATTTGAGCCAGAGCTTCCGTTCCCGATGCCGCCGCGAGCACTTCCGCGCCGTGGGAGCTCAGCATCATCTTCAGCAATTCCCGCGTTTCATCTTCATCGTCTACGACCATTATGCGCAATCCATTGAGCATGATCTCATTGGCGATCGTGTCGACGGGAACAGCTGTCTGTGCTGAGTCAACTTCCTGCGGATGCAACGCACGCACGGGCAGAGTGATCCGAAATGTAGCGCCTTTTCCTTCGCCCGCACTTTCGGCCGCAATCGTGCCTCCGTGCAATTCAACGATATGTCGCGCAATCGACAGGCCCAGCCCCAAACCGGCATGCTTTCGCGCGCTGGTTGTATCAGCCTGAGTAAACCGTTCGAAAATATACGGCAGGAAATCTTCGGGGATGCCTGTGCCCGAATCACTCACGGCTACTTCGAGATACGAGTTCGTCCGCGCAATCTTTACCGACACGTGTCCCTTACGCGGCGTAAACTTAACGGCGTTTGAAAGCAAGTTCCAAAAAACTTGTTGCAATCGATCGGCATCACCGGTAACCACCGTCGCATAAGGTTCGCGCTGCACGTCGATGGTGATTTGTTTGGCTTCAGCGGCCGGGTGAACAGACTCGAGCGCGGATTCAACACTATTCATGATGTCGACCGGCCGGGCATTGATTCGGAGCTTCCCGGTGATGACGCGCGAAACATCCAGCAGGTCTGAAACCAATTGAGCCTGGGCGCGCGCGTTGCGCTCGATGCTTTCCAACGCGTTGGCGGTTGCGGTTTTGTCGAGCGCTCCCTGACGCAGCATATGTGACCACCCAAGAATTGCGTTCAGCGGTGAACGGATTTCATGAGAAATCATTGCCACGAATTCGTCTTTGGCGCGGCTGGCGGCTTCAGCTCGTTCGCGCGCCGCGCGCTCGCTCGCCAGCAGCCGCGTTAGTTCTCGTTCGGCCCGAACCTTGTCGGTGATGTCGCGCGCGATCTTTGAAGCGCCAATGATCTCTCCCTGCTTATTTCGCACGGGCGAGACAGTCAAAGAAAGATTGATGCGCTTGCCTGTCTTGGTGACGCGGACGGTTTCGAAGTGCTCGATGCGTTCACCCCGACGCAGACGACCCAGAATCATGGTCTCCTCTGCACGAAGCTCTGGCGGAATGATCATGACGATTGACTTGCCAATCGCTTCTTCGGGCGTGTATCCGAACATTCGTTCAGCCGAGTTGTTCCAGGATGTGATGATGCCCTCAAGGCTCTTACTGATGATTGCGTCTTCGGAAGAATCGACGATGCCGGCAAGCCGCATGCGGGCTTGTTCCCCGCGACGCCGCTCAGTGATGTCGCGGAAAATCAGCACGGCGCCCAGCATGTCCCCGCCTGATTTGATTGGCGCGCCGCTATCGTCGATGGAAATCTCCTTGCCATCCCTGGTAATCAACAGTGAGTGATTCGCCAATCCGAAGATCACACCGTCCTTGATTGCACGCAGCGCCGGGTTTTCAACTTCGACGCGCGTGTCTTCGTTGATGATATGAAAAACGCTCTCCAGCGGCTGGCCCCTGGCGTCGGCGTTCTTCCAACCGGTTAATGCCTCGGCCACCGGATTCAACCTCGTCACCTTGCCGTCGACGTCGACGGTAATCACGCCGTCGCCGATGCTGTCCAGGGTGACCTCAAACCATTTGCGCTGCTGTTTGGTTTGGCGCGTCTCGGTTTGAGATGTGGATTTAACCGGTGATTTTTCCCGCTGCTGATTTTTAGGATCTTCCGAAGAATCCATATCCTGAACTCTCACACTGGGGTCAATTTCGGAATGACGATCGAGGGACGGATCGCTATTTGCAATTTAGGGGTGTCGCGATTTTAGCACAGTTCAAAATCCATATGAACTTTGGAACTTGAAATGCCTTTGAAATAAAAGACGGTGCGGAACGATAAGCAGAATGGGCCGTGGTGGTTGGATCAGGGAACGGAAACCTGTCCGGCATGCAGTCACGCGTACGTAATTCAGACGGAATATCGATGTGCCGCATGCGACGGACCGCTGTGCGGCATGTGTGTCGAGAGCACGATCCAAACCGAAATTTCCTGTTCGGGTTGCGTGACGTGGGAAAGCGAGAATTGAGATGGCCGCGCGAGCGATCTGGAAAGGCGATCTGAAACTAAATTCGACCAGGGTGCCGGTGAAGCTTTACTCGGCGGTACAGGATCGAACCGTGCGCTTTCATATCCTGGAAGAGAAATCAAAAACGCGAGTCAAGCAGCACATGATTGAACCCGACAGCGGCAAAGAGATTACCAGCGACGAAATTCAAAAAGGCTTTGAAGTTGAGCCGGGTACGTTTGTGATTCTTAATGAGGAAGAGTTGCAGAAACTTGAACCCGAACCTTCGCGGGAAATCGAGATCGCCCAATTCGTCTCGCCGACGGAAATACCGCCGGAATATTTTGATCGGCCGTATTACCTCGGGCCTGACGGTAACGAGAGCGCTTATTTCGCGCTGGCTGAAGCGCTGCAAAGAAAAGATCGTGAAGGTGTGGCGCACTGGGTTATGCGCAAGCAGCCTTACGTAGGCGCGCTGAGGGCGGAGGACGATCACTTGATGTTGTTCACGCTCCGGAACGCGGAGGAAGTGCTTTCGGCTAAGGACCTGCCGCGACCTTCAGGACGCGCGCCTGACAAAAAAGAATTGGCAATGGCTACCCAGTTAGTGGAGCTGCTGAAAGGCGAATTCGATCCGAAGGAATTCAAGGATGAATACCGCGAACGGGTAATGGAATTCGTCGAGAAGAAAGCCAAAGGTCACAAGCCGAGACTTCATCTGGTGAAGGCGAAGAAGAAGACAACATCGCTTGATAAAGTTCTGTCAAAGAGTCTTGAGGCCTTGAAGAAGCAGAAGAAAGCGGCGTGACGTAGCGCAAGTTTGGACTTGCGATCGATTGATGAGCAAATGAGGTCGGCGCCACCGCGGGTGGGTAATTCGTTAACTCAGACTATGGCTCGAAAGAAAGCAACACGAAAGAAGACGTCGGACGAGAGCGGTAATGAAAGATCGCCGCGCCCGTTCTGGTCGGGCACGCTAACATTTGGCCTGGTAAGCGTGCCTGTCGATCTTTACCCCGGTAATCGCACGAACCGCGCGCCGCTCCGGATGTTGAGTCCTGAGGGTGAGCCCCTCGCGCGCCGCTACTATTCCGAAAAGTCCGGGGACGATCTGAAAGATGATGACATGGTGCGCGGGTTTGAACTTGAAAAGGATCGTTATGTGATTGTCACCGACGAGGAACTCGAGCGTCTTGCTCCAGAGCAAAGTCGCGATATAGATCTACGCAGATTTGCACCGCTCGAAGACATCTCGCCGCTTTTCTTCGATCGATCCTACTTTCTCGCGCCCAGCGAAGGATCTGAAAAGGCGTATCGTCTCCTCGCGCAGACGATGGAAAAGCAGAAACTCGCCGGCCTGGCGACGTTCGTGATGCGCGGCAAAGAGTATCTGGTGGCAATCTTTCCTGAGAACGGGATTCTGCGCGCAGAAACAATGCGCTTTGTTGATGAGATTCGGTCGCCGAAGGAAATCGGTCTGCCCGAAAAAAAGAAAGTCTCTGCCGCGACCGTTAAAAAATTCGAGAGGTTAGTCGCGAAGCATTCCGTCAGGCATCTCCCGTTTAAGGATCTTAAAGACCAGCAGACTGAGAAGCTTCTCAAGCTGGTGGAGAAGAAGCGGAAGCAACACAAGGACATTGTTGAAGTCGAAGTGCCCGAGCGCGAAGAAGGAAAGGTCGTCGATTTGATGGCAGCCTTAAAGAAGAGTCTCGCCGGCAAGCGCAGAGCAGCTTAGACGCGAGGGCCGCCTCGCGCACAACCAACCTAAGGCGTCGCTAGATTGCGTTCGCTGTAGATGGGTTCCTGCCATTTCGGTTTGACGAGCTATTCGTTCTCGCAAAGGAGAAAAAACGTGCGCTACTGCTACTTCCGCATTTACCTTTCTTTCCTACTCGCTGGTTCTCTAATCGCATTGACGGCTTGTGTTGGCCGCAAGGTCCGCCAGGCCCAGCCGGTGAATTTCCGGGATCTTGTATGCAACTGTCTAAGTAGTTCAGTGGGGCAACGACTATCAAGGCCTGGCGTTTCGCAGGGCCTTTTTACTTAAGTATGAGAATCACAACAAAACCCTTGACGTGCTTTTCACGCGGGTGCTAGGTTCGAATTGGCGGAACGCCAAAGTAAAGAGCTCGAGGGAACGAAGGAAAAGAAGTTGATAGCCGGAAGAAAGTTGTTATTGGCTGATGACTCAGCCGCGGTCCAAAAAGTCATTGAATTGACTTTCGCGGATGAAGGAATGGAAGTAGTGTCGGTCGGCAATGGCCTGCTGGCGCTGGCACAACTTGAACATATCACGCCGGATGTTATCCTCGCCGATGCATTCATGCCGGGTCTGAACGGTTACGAGCTTTGCCGATCGATTAAGGACGACAAACGTTTCGCGCAAATTCCGGTGATGTT
>DASWQK010000342.1:0-2884 GCA_036403735.1 Pyrinomonadaceae bacterium | reverse complement strand
ATGGTTTGTAAATTCACCTTTTGCCTCTAAACCGCTATTCGGAACGCTCACCAGTGTCCAGGCGCTCATCTTCCTGATCGTTATCTCTCCGCCGCTTCTTATTAGTCCGGTCACCGATTCAAGAAGCAAATGCTCATTTGTTTCGCCGGTATTCTTAAGAAAGAAGCTGAAGGTCGCCAGGTTTCCCTCTCTTATTACATCCACTTTGCCTTCCACGCCATACTCTTCTATCCGCCCCACCAAGCCACCGGAATTAGTGAAGTTCCCGTTAGTAACATCGTAGGACTGCTTCACGGAATTCGGGTCGGAATAAGCGACTGCGATCGGTGAGGTGCCTGGCGCCGGAACGGAAACGAGTTCGAAAGGGAACGTGATCATTTGTGTCACCATCATGGACTTACCAGGTTTCTTCTCCGTGACCAAAATGCCTCCACCCTCTCTGGTAATCTCGACGCTATAGCCTCCAGTATTTCGCTCACCGAGAAAGGCTGCCACGGCGACGCTGGATTCAAAGAATTCCTGATCGAGCTTTGGCAACTGCGGCTCGGCTTTCCTCAGTTCAGCATATGTTTGAGCATCGCGTATTACGGCGACGAAAGCATTTTGGATTCTCGAGTGAATTCCCTGTGCGAGGATCTTTAAATCGGTCGCCGTTTTACCTTGAACTGTTTGCGGCATGGCCACATTTGAATTTGATTGATCGCTCGCCATGCGCGTTCCGTTCATAAATACGCAGGAAGCAAACAGAACTGCAGTAAGAAACTTGAGGCTGAACATTTTGATATCCCCGTACGAGCTATTAATCCAGAAGTATCGGCCCGCAAAAGCTGATCCTCGCTACAAACGATAACGAACGTGCTTACGCAACTCTTCATCTTCCACATCGATATTCTGCAAACGCAACATCACGTCAGCATTCAGATCCCAACCGGCGCGCTCGCCGGCTTGCAACTTCACTGTTCCCGCGGCTGCAATCATGGCCGCATTGTCAGTTGACAGGTGTGGCGACGGAAAATAAATGGGAACGCCCAAGTCTTGTGCGGCCGCGCGCGATGCTTCACGCAAAGCTCCATTGCAAGCAACTCCACCGGCCACGATCAATGTCTTCGGCCGATATTCTCTGGCGACACGCTCCATTGTGCTGACTAATGATCTCACCACTGTGCTTTGAAAACTTGCCGCCAGATCTTTGATGGGCTGTGAAGGCTCTTCGCCATTCTGCATCGGCTGCAAACCTGACTGGCGCACGTGCCTGGTCACCGCAGTCTTTAATCCACTAAAACTAAAGTCGGGCCGATTGTCACCCATGCGCGGCAGGGCAAACTTGACCGCCTTCGGATTCCCTTCCCGCGCCAGCCTTTCGATGACGGGGCCCCCGGGATAGCCGAGCCCGAGCAGCTTCGCGACTTTATCAAAAGCTTCGCCCGCCGCATCATCGCGCGTCCGGCCCACGACTTTGTATTTGCCGGGTTCCGGGACGAAGAAAAGATTCGTGTGCCCGCCTGAAACGATCAATGCGACGGCTGGATGTTCGACCGGCGGATTCTCAAAGCAGACTGAATAGATGTGGCCTTCGATATGATTGACGCCAACCAAAGGCTTGTTCAAAGCGAAGGCCATAGCTTTCGCATACGAAACACCGACGAGCAGAGACCCGACCAGGCCTGGCCCAACGGTGACGGCGATTCCATCGATGTCATCCTGGGTTACGTTTGCGCGCACGAATGCTTCTTCGACGACGGGAACAATCTTATCGAGATGTTCGCGTGAAGCGAGTTCCGGGACCACGCCGCCAAATCGCTCATGCGTTTTGATCTGCGAAGCGATGACAGACGAAACCATCTCGCGGCCATTGCGCACGATTGCCGCCGCGGTTTCATCGCATGAACTTTCGATTCCAAGTACCAGCATTTTGGCTTAGATGATTTTACGCGTCGTCACGAGGTCAGTACCACCCGCGTCAGCAGGTCTTCGTTCCGTTAGGAACGAGATGTTTATAGAACCACGCACACCATCCAAACCCCTGAGCCCACTTTATGGGCGGCATAACATTAAAAGTCCTTCAAAGCTGATCATGAGGTCAGTACCACCTGCGTCAGCAGGTGGGATCAAGCGTCAATTCTAGTGAAGTTCATGACCCACCCGCTTACGCGGGTGGTACTGACTTCATTGCGCGTCAGTTCGATAAAAACTTAACGACGAATCGCCCTGCTTAACGACACGATAACGTTTCAATTGACCCACTTCCTCTCTCAACTCTTTCTTCTTGTTATGTTCGAAAATTACCACGCCGCCCGTCACTAATAATTCCGCTGCGTGCTCGGCAAGGTAATCCAACACAATCTCATAATCAGCGGCATAAGGTGGATCGAAGAAGATGATATCGAACGGCTCCTTTGCTTTCTTCATTAACTTGCGCAGAAAGTCGGACGCCTCACTGGTCACAATCTCGATCTCACGCTCTTCGATATTAAACGTATTGAGATTCTCGTCGATCAACGCGCACATCTTTCGCGACTGATCCACGAACGTGACATGCTCTGCGCCGCGCGATAGCGCTTCAATTCCAACAGCACCGGTGCCGGCGCATAAATCGAGAACGCGAGCGCCGGCAATGCGCGGCGCAAGAATATTGAATAGCGTCTCACGCAAGCGATCGGACGTAGGTCGCGTTTGCAGCGACGGCGGGCTTTCTAATTTTCGTCCACGAAATTTGCCGGCGATTATGCGCATTTGGCTCTATGAACATTCGGCAACAACTACCGCAATGATGATAAGTAGTGTCTTGCTTTGTGGCTTCTTTGCGCAAAGTCAAAACAAAACACTACTTGATTCTACCGCTGCTTGCATGAATAGGCGTTATAATCCGCCGCATGAAAAAGTT
>DASWQK010000341.1:0-3728 GCA_036403735.1 Pyrinomonadaceae bacterium | reverse complement strand
GACTTCCTTGCAACGCTGCTCAACCAGGGCTTTGTCGCGCTGCCAGCGTTCTTCCTTCAAAGTGTCCATCGAAAAGCCGATGCGCACTGGTCCGCCGGATTTCGCGCCGCGGCCGGTCTCAGGACCTTTCACACAGGCGGAGCAGAGAAGCGTTGCTGCGAAAAGCGAGAACATCAATTTGGTTGTGACCTTCATTTCTTAGCCCTTCTTTGATGAAACGGTTATGTGCAGTTGGAGTCGATTAACGCGCGGCTCCGTCAGGAGCCGGATGTTTATAGCCACCCAGGCTATATTATTCAAGCATCTCCGCGACGAGCGAAACCGTTCCGCTCCTCGCGGAGACAAGAAAGCTGGACGGCGATTCGGACTATAAATATTGCGCGCCCTAACGGCGCTCAGGGTTCGCGAGGCGATTCAATCAGCGCTTCTTCCGTAAACCTCCGTCAACACTTTCAGACGTTGAATTAACTCGTCCGTGATCGGATTGAACGGCATCCGCCAGATCCAGTTGCCAGTCGTGCTTGCAGGCAAATTCATCCTGGCGTCGCTCCCAAGGCCGAACACATCCTGCATCGGAATGATCGCAGTGTCGGCCACTGAGGCCATCGCGGCGCGGATCATGTCCCAGTTGATCTCGCTCCCATCGCTTGCCAGGTATTGCAAACAATACTCGCGTTGGCCGTTGTCAAGGTTTTCCCACCAGCCGACCGTCGTATCGTTGTCATGTGTGCCGGTGTACACGACTGTCTCGCGCGTGTGATTGTGCGGCAAGTGATCATTTGTAGCGTCGCCACCGAAAGCAAATTGCAGAACTCGCATGCCGGGGAAGCCAAATTCCTCGCGCAGACTCTCAACCTCCGGTGTAATGACGCCGAGATTCTCTGCGATGATCGGCAAATCACCAAGCTTTTTTTTCAGACTGGCGAATAACTCTCGTCCGGGCGTGCCGACCCATTCGCCATTTTGGGCGGTGACATCAGTGGCGGGAATCTCCCAACAAGCAGCAAAGCCGCGAAAGTGATCGACGCGCACGAGGTCGAACAATTCGAGTGACCAGCGCATGCGATCGATCCACCATTGGAAGTTGTCCTCGCGCAACCGCTCCCAATCGTAAAGCGGATTGCCCCAGAGTTGACCCGTCGCGGAAAAATAATCCGGTGGCACGCCGGCCACGACCGTGGGCCTTCCATCTTTATCCAGCTTGAAATATTCGCGATGAGCCCAAACATCAGCCGAATCATGTGCCACAAAGATCGGCAGGTCGCCGATGACCTTAACATTCCGTTCGCGCGCATAACCACGCAGCGCGATCCATTGTCGAAAGAAAAGAAATTGAAAGAATTTCTGTGCGTGGATTTCATCGGCGAGCTGCTCGCGCGCATGCTGCAGTGCACGTGGCTCACGAAAAGCAAGCTCGCGATCCCACGCAGTCCACTCGCGATCGTCTTGTGCGGCTTTCAACGCCCTGAACAGGGCATAATCATTCAGCCACCATGCTGTGCGCACGCAGAATTCTTCAAACTGAGAAACAATTGATTGCAGGCGATCGCTCTTAAGATTCTTGAAAGCTCGATCAAGCGATTTCGACTTGAACAATCGCGCCACTTCGAAATCAAGGTTGGTGGAAGAGAGCGCCGGCGACTGGAGATCACCGGTTTCAAGCAGGCCTTCATCAACCAACGCGCGCGGATCTATTAAGAGAGTGTTCCCGGCAAATGCCGAAAGCGATTGATATGGCGAATTTCCGTATCCGGTTGGACCAACCGGCAGTGTCTGCCACAGCGTCTGTCCAGCGTCATGAAGAAAGTCGATAAACGCGCGCGCCTCAGCGCCAAGGTCGCCGATGCCGAACGGCGACGGTAGCGATGTTGGATGAAGAAGGATGCCGCTTGATCTGCGTGACACTGAACGAATCCTTGTTTGGGGATACCAAGTTCCCTTGTTTAGACGGCGGACTTGTCCGCGGCTTCGAGCGCACAAGTGCGCCCTCTAAACAGTACGTCAATAATTGTCGTTGCCAATTCGCGCGCGGCTCATGATACTACGACCGTGGAAACTCGCAGCACCAGCGCGCGATTGCCCGTCTATGCATACATCGGGCTGGCGATCATGGTTGCGGCTGAAGCGTTGCTCTTCGCTGGCAATCAATTTGTCGGGCGCTGGTTCACTCCGATTGTCTGGACGGGTTACATACTCTTTGTCGATGCGCTCGTTCGCAAATTGAAAGGGCGATCGCTGTTAACGACAGAGAGGCTTGAATTGCTCGTCATCGTCGTTGTTTCGATCGCCGGCTGGTGGTTGTTTGAGTTTTATAACGCCCCCAGGTTTTGGAATTCCGATCTTGAGCTTTGGTGGCACTATCACAATCTCGAACCGAATCTCATGCTCCGCCGTGCCGGTTATGACTGGGCCTTCGCCACCATCTTTCCGCTTCTGTTCATCACCGCCGAGTTGTTCCGAGTCACGATTTTCAAGAATTTGACGGGACGGAAGATCGAGATACTGAAACCGATTTTGGTTTTGCTGATAATGTTAGGCGCGCTCGGAGCAATTGTGCCGGCGATCTATCCGTCGCCGTGGTTTGCCCCGATTGTCTGGCTCGCATTCATACTCTTGCTCGATCCAATTAATGCGTTGCGCGGCTGGCCATCGATCACCGGCGATCTGGCGCGAGGCGACTGGCGACGTCTGTGGTCGCTGCTCGGGAGCGGCTTCGTTTGCGGAATTCTTTGGGAGTTCTTTAACTATTGGGCCATCTCAAAATGGACTTACACCGTGCCGTATTTTGGCAACCTGAAGATTTTCGAGATGCCGGTGCTCGGCTTTCTTGGCTTTCCGCCGTTTGCGATTGAGTGTTGGGCCATGTACATCTTTTGTCGATCGTTGCTGAGCGGTAAGGTTGATAAATCTTCCGATACGATCTGGATTGAAACGAATGCATAAACCCAATTCAAGAATGGTTCTGGCCGTATTTCTCGCGTGCATCGTGATGCTCTGCGCTGCGATCGTGATGACTGAGCGCACTGTTGCTCAGGTTGGGGTGGCGAGTGATGCTATCACTCCGCCGCGAATGAGGGCCCGCGAACTCGGAGTCGTTGTCGGCATCCTGCCGACGGGGCCCCACAACATGATCAGCGACGTCGACGGCGTTTCGGTGGGCCACGCAACTCTGATCCAGGGCGAGAACGTGCGCACCGGAGTGACCGCGATTCTGCCGCACGGTGGAAATCTCTTTCGCGAAAAAGTCCCGGCCGCGGTCTTCATCGGCAACGCGTTTGGAAAGCTCGCGGGCTCGACTCAGGTGAACGAACTCGGCGAGATCGAAACCCCAATCATGTTGACTTCGACCTTGAATGTGCCGCGGGTCGCTGATGCGACGATTGATTACATGCTGGCACTGCCGGGGAATGAAGACGTGCAATCGATCAATCCACTGGTTGGCGAGACGAACGATGGTTATCTGAACGACATTCGCGGGCGTCACGTTGGCCGCGACGAAGTCTTCGCCGCGATCAAAAACGCGCGTGGCTCCTGGCTGGTTGACGAAGGCGCGGTCGGCGCAGGTACCGGCACGGTCGCCTTCGGCTTTAAAGGCGGCATCGGAACGTCATCGCGCAAGCTGCCGGCGTCGCTCGGCGGATATACCGTCGGCGTGCTGGTCCAGTCGAATTTTGGCGGAATTCTAACGATTAACGGCGCGCCGGTGGGACGTGAGCTGGGCAAATATT
>DASWQK010000340.1:0-4088 GCA_036403735.1 Pyrinomonadaceae bacterium | reverse complement strand
GTTTGTCGATTATTCGAACAGCGATCCGATCCATTTGCTGACGCCGATCGTCACGCTACTTGCTCTCATCCTGCTTCTGAAGAATCAAAGGCTGGAGATCTTTCGTCAGACTCGACTGGCTCCGGCCGTCTCGATCTTACTTTTGATCTATTTCATCCAGATCTTCAATCCACTGCAAGGCGGTTTGTTCGTAGGCCTTTCGGGGGCATTGTTCATGCTTGTTCCCGTATTCTGGTTCTATTTCGGACAGGCAGCTAAATCCGGCTTTCTCAAGACCGCTCTGCGCTTAATGGTAGTGATGGGACTCATCACCTCGCTGTACGGCGTCTACCAGTTAGTTTTCGGGCTGACGAGTTTCGATCAATTCTGGCTTGAGCACAGCGAGTACAATAATTGGGTCAGAGTTGCCGGGGTCGTGCGCTCCATGGCGACTTACGCTAACGCCGAAGAGTGGAGCCGCTATCTTGATCTCTCGGCTTTAGGGGCCTTCGGCCTCGCCGTAATGGCGAACCGTTACGCGCACCGTATCGCATGGTTTGCGTGCGGAGTGCTGCTGTTCGGAGCGCTAATACTTTCAGGCGAACGCGTCTCGATCTTCGGATTTTTCCTGGGCTCCGTCATCTTACTTCTATCGGGCGCACGCACGCCGGGCGGCATCGTACGGCGCGCCGCTCTCTTCCTGATACCAGCTCTACTGATCGTTGTGTTTGCCAAACCGCCCACAGAGGGCGACTTGTGGGAAAAAGACCAGAGCCAGGCATTGCAATCGATGATCTCACATTCGGCGCGGGGGGTCCTCCAGCCGACGGGTGAAGGAAGTTTGTATTCACGCTTCGAGAACTGGGGTGAAGCGGCAAGAGTGATCCTATACCGACCGTTCGGCCTGGGAATTGGGGCAGGCTCGATAGCCCAAACTCGGGACGCCAAAGAACCTGATGATCTTCCGGCCACCGATAGTTATGTCTTGTCTGCCACGCTCGCCTGCGGCATTCCGGCCGGGTTGCTTTGCATATGGATCTTTGGCTACGCCACCTCAATTTCCTGGCGGGCCTTTAGACGCGCCTCTCCGGACAGTCGTGATTCCGGAATGTGGCGTGTGATGCTGGCTATTATGTCTGTGCTCGCGTTTATTAATCTCTTCGGCTATTCGTTCCTGCTTGTCTCAGTTGCGCCTGTCGGATGGTTATTAATCGGATGGGTAAGCGCCGAGGATCTGAGAATACGTGCTGAGCCGGAACGCGAAATCATAATCTTGTAACGCACGCTGTCACCTTGCGCACGCAAACCAACCGCGTGCGTTACGGACCCTGATGATTAAGACATCAACTATCTGAGCGATCTGATTTGAAAATTCTTTTCTACAACCACACCGGACACGTCAGCGGGGCCGAGCGAGTGCTGCTGATGATCTTAGCCGGCCTTGATCCTGGCGTCGATTCCGTCGTGCTGTGCCCAGCGGACGGGCAATTGATCCAGATGATAAATGACCTGCGCATTAAAACCAGCGGCATGGACCCGCTGGCGGCGCGTTTTACCTGGCGCCCGGATCGTCTTATTCGGTATTTGGCTTCGTTCGCGCGGATAATTCGCGTGGCGCGTGCGGCAGTCGTTAGCGAAGCGCCGGATCTTATTCATGCCAACAGCATCCGCGCTGGTCTGGTCATGTCGGCGGCGACTGTTGGGCTTGGTATCCCGATCGTCTGGCATGCGCATGATCTCTTGCCGCGGCATCCCCTGAGTACGGTGATCCGTTTATTTGCACTGGCGTCTCGCCGCAATCGCATCATTGCCGTCTCCCGAGCCGTCTCGGATTGCTTTCGTGGGGCGTTGCTGCGCTGGTTCCCGCTTACCGTTCCCGTCACGACGATTCACAATGCTGTCGATCCGGAACGCTTTCAACCAAACCTGGAAAACAGACAGGAACTTAGGCGTGCGCTGGGCATTAAAGAAAACCAAATCGTAGTTGGCACGGTGGGACAGCTAACCCCGCGCAAAGGCCAACTCGAAATGATCGATTCATTTACCGAAGTGGTGCGCGAAATTCCAGACGCGGTGCTGCTTATTGTTGGAGAGCCAATCTTCAATCGAGATGCCGAGTATGCAGCGTCCTTAGTTCGCGCCGCATCCACCTCGAAGGTGCCCGATCAGATTCGACTTTTGGGACCGCGAGAAGACGTGCCGGCTCTGATGCGCGCGTTTGATTTGCTGGTCGTCAATTCGCGCCGCGAGCCGTTTGGCCTCACGATCGTGGAAGCCATGCTCAGCGGCACGGCGGTCCTGGCGGCGGCGGTTGACGGTATTCCGGAGATAATTCGGCACGGACAAAACGGCTGGCTGGTGAAGGCGTGCGACCAGCGTGAACTTGCTGCCGGTCTGCTGGCACTCTTGAGTGATGCCGACTTGCGCTATCGACTCGGAAGCGAGGCCCGGCCCGATGCAATCGCGCGTTTCTCAATCGCACGTTTCATTAGTGAAGTGGGTTCGGTTTATCGAGAGGTCACGACCCGTCAGGGCGGAATACCGCAACTGGAAAAGGTCAAAGGTTTCGACGTTAAGTTGAGTGCGGACTGAAAAAGCGGGGGCTTTACCACTTTCTTAAGGAGAAGGTTTTAGAGGACTCGCAGCTTGTCAAAGATCGCACTCGTACATGACTACTTTGTTCAAATGGGCGGCGCCGAACGCGTGGCTGAGGCCATGCATGATTCGTTTCCGGGCGCGCCCATGTACACCACCGTAGCGTTGCCGCAGAGCCTGCCGAAAAGGCTGCGCACAGCAGACATTCGCACCTCGCCCCTGCAACACCTGCCTGCGATCAAAACCCGCTTTCGTCATTACTTCATGCTTTATCCTTTCGCGGTCGAACACTTCGATCTCTCTTCTTACGATCTGATCTTCAGTAGTAGTTCAGGATATGCCAAAGGTGTACACCGTCGGCGCAATGCGATTCATGTCTGTTATTGTCATACGCCAATGCGTTGGATTTGGCGCTACGATGATTATGTGGCGCGGGAGCGTTTCGGCGCGGGCGCGCGAACGCTACTGCCAATGGCGCTCTGGGGCTTGCGCAAATGGGACCTGCGCGCAGCAAAGCAACCTAATTACTACATCGCAAACTCGCATTTGGTTGCCGAGCGGATCAAAAAGATCTATGGCCGCGAGGCTCATGTCATACCTCCACCGATCGATGTCAACCGATTTCACATGTCGAACGACATTGAAGATTATTACCTGATTCTTTCGCGCCTGATGCCTTACAAGCGAATCGATCTTGCGATCGAGGCCTGCAAGCGAATGAACCGTCGTCTGGTGATCATCGGGGACGGTCCTGATCGTGCGCGACTGGAAAAACTGGCGGATGATCGAATCGAATTTCTCGGACGTCAACCGGATCAGATTGTGAACTACTATGCAGCGAGATGTCGCGCGCTGCTGTTTCCCGGCGAAGAAGACTTTGGCATGGCTCCGCTGGAAGCAAATGCTGCAGGCCGCCCGGTCATTGCTTATCGAGGCGGCGGCGCCGCCGAAACTGTGATCGACGGCAAGACAGGCCTGTTCTTCGATCGACCGGACAGTCTCTCGCTGAGCACGGCCATCGAAAGATTCGAGAGCATGGTTTGGAGTCAAATCCTGCTGCGCCGTCACGCTGAAAAATTCGATAGCAATGTGTTCGCGTTTCGCGTGCTCCAGTTTCTTGGCTCGGTTGCGCCCGCATCGTGCACGAGTGAGTTACTATCGGGAGCGCGCCTGTTGTCATTGAACGTCTCAAAGCGGGTGTGGCCAAGACTCGCGGTCGTCGGATAATGCAAGACACCTCTCTATTCCAGCGAACAACGTCAACGCCGCTCGCTGCGGCGCCGCAACAAACGTGGAAACCAGGCCCGGCCGCGCCGGTCATCTGGCAGAACGAAGTACATGTTTGGCGCGCGCGACTCGACGTGCCATGGTCATGGACCTTCGACGAAGCATTATCTCTGGATGACCGCACGCGCGCTGATCGGTTCAAGTTCGAATCTGACCGCCGCCACTTTTGCGTCGGCCGCGCATCCCTTCGCTTAATCCTCGGTCGATATCTCCAGACAAAGCCAGGC
>DASWQK010000339.1:0-16941 GCA_036403735.1 Pyrinomonadaceae bacterium | reverse complement strand
TCCACTTACCTTCAATCGGGTGTGCGATCAGCTTGTCAGACGGAAAACCGTCGAGTGCGTTAGCGACCTGGTCGTAGCCGTCTTTGTATTGTGCGATGAGTCTCTGTCGTTCTTCAGTGGTCATTGATGCTCCCTAATCATAATTGGACAGGATTTACAAAAAAAGCGGGCACTAGCCCGACCGTAAGGGAGGGCTCCGTTAGCAACAATTTTGAGCCCTCCCTAACGGTCGGGCTAGTGCCCCGTTCATTACCCTCAGTAATTATGTTTTCTAACTTACCGACTCAGCACCAGCAACGTAAATGATCCCGGCACCATTGGTGCACGGGGGCGTGGTTGTTCGGTTGTGGGCGCCGGCGCCGCGCCGAACTCGGCCGTGATGGTATAGACCTGGTGCGTCTTTGGATCCAAAGCGATGGTGCGCGCAGGCCGCAGCGTCGGAACATTTTCCACGATGCTGAATTTGCTCGGCGAGTCCTCATGAACCACGGTCAGCGTGCCATCGCCGCCATTTGTGCTGAAGGCGAATCCGGTTTCAGGATCGAATGCCGCGCCGTCCGCGCCCTGGCCGATCGGAACGTTGCCGACAACTTGTCCGTTGTCGGCGTTGACCACCACCATCATTTTGTTTCCGCAAACTGAGAACAGCCGGCGAGTTTTCTGATCCATCGCCAGGCCCGACGGGCCATCGCCCGGGGCAATCTTCCAGCGATTCTCTACTGACAGTTTGTTCGCATCGAATTGAACGATTTCGCTTGTGTCTTCGATGTTAACGAAGATGTGGCCCTTGCCGTCTGAGACGCCGGCTTCAGGTTTTCCGCCCAGCGCGATCGTGCCTGCGACGTTACCCGACTTCGCGTCGACGGCAGTTGCATCCTTGCTCGTGCCGTTGAACGAGAAGACTCGCTTCGACACCGGATCGTAAATGATCGCGTCCGGATTCTTTCCGGCCGCAGCCGTTCCCAAAACCTTCAGCGTCTTGAGATCGAAAATCGTGATCGTCCCGTCGCGGCCGTCACTGATGAATCCTTTATCGAATTCCGATGCGACCGCGATCCCGTGAACGCCATTGGTGTTTGGAATATCACCCACGACAGCCCCCGTGTCGGCATCGACAACCATCACGTGCGTGCCGCGCGAGATGTAAACGCGACGCGCTTTGCTATCGACAGTCAAATAATCCCAGCCGCCGTCGCCGCCGATCTTGTAGGTCTTGTCGACGTGATAACCGGATGGACCAGCGATGGCCGCGGTAGTGATCAAGAGCGAAACAAACAACGTGATTATCAAAAGTATGCGCATTGAGAGCCTCCGAAAACATGATTCAGTCACGCGGAAACTACTCCGCTCGATCATCTCTCGTCAAGCGAGTAGGCGGCTTGCCCTGATGCAACAAAGAATTGAAACCGTACGGAATAGTGAGTACCCGATGCGGACAAAGTCTTGTCCGGCTCAATCAATTCGCCTGAATCCTCACGAAGAATGCAGAAAAACGTGCGGTTTATCAGTCTGGGAATAGGGTTTGCTCGCTTCTGTCGCGACAGCCCCTCTCCCGTTGTGATCAGATTCGAATGTATCAGGAATTTGCAGAACGGACGAAGGAGACAAAAAGATGGCTTACGAGGAACAACAAGCAGAGCATCGAAGAATAGTTGTCGAAACGCCAAGCGCGCGGCGTGAAGAAGTTCATTCAGAAGCAGTGCGTTATCCCGATCGAAGCGGGGGCGTTTCAGGCGCAGCGTTAGCCGCGATTGTCATTGGGGTCATCGCGTTGGCTGCCATCATCATTCTCTTTGTGATGAATCAACAACAGAACGCAGTCAATGCAAACACGACTGCTCAGCAGCAACCGCCGCAGACGGTCATAGAGCAACCTGCGCAGCAGCCGCCGGTGATCGTGCAGCAGCCCGCGCCCGCACAACAGGCGCCAGTAATCATCAATGGCCAGCCAGCGCCCGCGACAAACGGCGGCAGCACGACGTCAAGCGCCAATGTTCCGGATGATTCGACAATTCAAGCGGCGGTCGATAAGAAGCTGAGCAACGATCCGCAGTTGTCTTCGTTGGGAGTAACGGCAACGGTGACTAGTGGCAAGGTTACTCTAATCGGCATGGTACACAGCCAGGCGGAGAAGTCGCAGGTCGAACGCGCGGTGAAAGCCGTCAAGGGAGTGAAGTCAGTCGATAATCAGATCAGTGTTTCGGATTAGCAGCGTCTTACCGTGTCCCTGGGTGCACGCGTGAAGTGTTGCGCGCGCTCCCAGTCACCCCAGCAGGGAGCGCCGGAGCGAGCGAGCTTCGGCGTTTTCGTTTTTAGTTCGGAGTTCCGCCTTCAGGCGGTTTTTCGATCCAACAAGCAGAGCCGCCTGAAGGCGGAACTCCAAACGATCACGTCGCATTGCTCGCCGCAAACCATATCAATTATTCTCTCGATCGATAACAGTCCCGACGCGAGGAATTCAATGACGCAGCAACTTCCCCAAACTCAACGCACAACTTTGAAGCGTCTGCCAAAACGCGGCAGCCACGAACGCGAAGTAATTAATCAGATCCTCGACGAAGGGTTTATCTGCCACGTCGGTTTCGCGATCGATGGTCAGCCGTTCGTGATTCCCACCGGATATGCCCGCGCCGGGGACAAACTTCTCATTCACGGATCTCAGGCGAGTCGCATGCTGCGCGCGTTAAAGGAAGGCATCGACGCATGCGTGACAGTCATGCTGATCGATGGCCTGGTGCTGGCGCGTTCGGCTTTTCATCACTCGATGAATTATCGATCGGTGGTCATCTTTGGGCGCGCGGAGCTGGTCGAAGATCGTGAAGAAAAGTTGGCCGCCTTATTCGCATTATCTGAGCATATGATTCCCGGCCGCTGGAAGGATGTCCGCGAGCCGAACGAGGCTGAGCTGCAACAAACGACAGTGCTTTCGCTGCCGATTGATGAAGCCTCAGCCAAGATTCGCACGGGACCGCCACTCGATGATGAAGAAGATTATGCGATGAACGTTTGGGCGGGCGTGCTGCCGTTGCGTTTGGGCACGGAACATCCAATCGCTGACCCGCGCCTGCCTGCAAGCATTGACGTTCCCAGGTATGTGGTTAAGTACCAACGGGAAAAATAAGAAGTTCGCGCGCTGACGAAGTCAGCCTTTCATTCACACCGCGGCTTCAGCCCGGTGATTGACGGACCTTGTGCGACTCAACCAGCCGTTTTAACGGCTTTCGCCAAACTACGAAGGAAACCGTTCAAACGGTTCTTGATATTCAAATCCACTGCAAACCACCGGGCTGAAGCCACGGTGTGAATTAGACACTTCGAAAATCGAACGCCACCACTATCGAGACTCGCTTATATTTCCCGCATCGAGGCTTCCTCCAAAACAATTTTTTCAGAAGGTCGCGGCACGGAGATCCTCCTTACGTAAGCAGCCCTCGTTGGCTTTCGGGCTTCTGGACACGTTCGTGGTACTGTGATTGCCCCCAAACTATATTGAAGCAGATGCACGTGATATTCTTGCGCTAACCCCCTGCAGTTTATTCATCTTGCTGAGAGCGATGGCTTCAACGTTTTCAGGTGTAATGCGAAAACTCCGTGGCGCCAGGGATGGCGATCTGCCGATTCGCGACGAGCTTTACAGCATCGAGCGTCTCGAGCAATTCGCCGTGACGCTCGCCGCGCAGCACAAGATTGCTGAGAAGCCGCAGCGCGTCAATCTCCTGCTGCCACGTTTGGAAGAAAACTCACGCGCGCTGGTGGCCGCTTACGGCGCGCTGGCCGAATCGATTCGCAGGGAACACGTCATCTCTCCTGCGGCTGAATGGCTGGTCGACAATTTTCACATAGTCGATGATCAAGTCCGTGAGATTCGCGAGGATCTGCCAAAAAGTTATTACCGGGAACTGCCGAAACTCTCCGATGGTCCACTGCGAAACTACCCGCGCATTTATGCCTTCGCGGTTGCCTTGATCGCCCACACCGACAGCCATCTCGACACGGAAACACTGCGCCGTTTCATTAATGCTTATCAAAAAACTTCCCCGCTCTCACTGGGAGAGTTGTGGGCGGTACCAATTAGTTTGCGACTTGCGTTGGTCGAGAACCTGCGCCGTTTGACCGATCGCATTGCCGCTTCGCGTAACGAGCGTGACGAAGCCGACACCCTCGCCGACAGAATGCTCGAAGCCGGCCAGCGCCAGCCGCAGGACCTGATTTCGCTCCTGCCGCGGACTCGCAGGCCATTGGGCTCCGCCTTCGTGGTGCAGCTAACTCAGCGCCTGCGCGATCAGGACCCTGCCATGATGGCGGTAGTCGAGGAGCTCGAGCAGCGATTGAAAAAAGAAGGGCTTTCGTTAGGGAAGCTCGTTCAGGAAGAGCATCACCGTCAGGCTGCCGCTCAAGTCACAGTTGGCAACATCATCACCAGCATGCGCCTTCTTTCAACGCTGGATTGGAAGGACTTCTTTGAAAAAGTCAGCCTAATCGATCCGGTGCTGAAAAAGGATCCGGCTGGTGTTTATGCACGAATGGATTTTGCCACTCGCGACCGCTATCGACATGCAATCGAGAGAGTCAGTAAGGGTGTGAAGAAGAGCGAACTCGAGATCGCCCAAAGGGTGCTGGAGTTGGCCCAAGCCGCACGCGCCGCTAACGAAGATATCGCGCATTCACATGTCGGCTATTTCCTGATTGATAAGGGCGTCGCGCGATTGGAAGAGCACGTTGGCTATCGAGCGCCCCTGGGCGAACGCGTGTTCCGAGCGATCGAGCGGCACGCAACGATGGCTTTCCTGGGAACGTTGGGCCTGGTCACGCTGCTATTCGTGATTCTTTTGGTAGTGGCGTTGGTTTATTCCGGCGCCGGAATCGCGATCACGATCATTGGCACGGTGCTGGCATTAATTCCGGCGAGCGATCTAATCGTAAGCGTCGTCAACTGGGACGTAACTCACATCTTTCCGCCAAAACTGCTTCCGAAACTCGATCTTTCAAAGGGGATCCCGACCGACGCCTGCACCATGGTGGTAGTACCGGTAATTCTGTTTGACGAATCAACGATCGAAACGTTGATCGACAAGCTGGAGATCGCCTATCTCGCTAATCGGGATGAGCATTTGTATTTTGCCCTGCTCGGAGATTTCGCCGATGCGTCGACCGAGGAAGTGCCGGACGATAAGCGAATTCTGGAGGCGGCACAGCATGGCATCGACGTGCTCAATCGCCGGTACAGTGAAGACAAATCCTCTCGATTTCATTTGTTTCACCGGCGCCGTCAATGGTGCGAAACCGAGCAGAAATGGATCGGCTGGGAGCGAAAGCGTGGCAAGTTGCACGAGTTGAATCGATTGCTGCGGGGCGCTCGCGACACCAGCTTTATCTTCACTACCGGCGCCGATGAATTGTTCGCGCAAATTCGTTACGTGATTACTCTCGATGCTGATACGCAATTACCGCGTGACTCTGCGCGGTGTTTGGTTGGCGCCGCCCTGCATCCGTTGAATTGTCCGCGCTGGGATGAGGCCGCAGAAAGGGTCACGGCAGGCTACGGGATTTTGCAGCCACGCGTAAGCATTTCACTGGAGAGCGCCTCGCGTTCATTTTTTGCTCGTGTCTTATCCGGCAATACTGGAATTGACCCCTACACGACGGCCGCGTCGGACGTGTATCAGGATCTGTTTGGCGAAGGAATTTACACCGGCAAAGGCTTATACGACGTTGATGTTTTCCAGGAGGCACTGCGTGGCCGGGTGCCGGTTGAGACCTTGCTGAGTCACGATCTGTTCGAGTCGATCTTTGCGCGCGCGGCGCTCCTTAGCGACCTCGAGTTCTTTGACGACTATCCCGCTAACTACATTACGTACGCAATGCGCCAGGATCGATGGACGCGCGGTGATTGGCAGATCGCCGATTGGCTGGGTCGCCGCGTGCCCGATGCCCAGGGCAATAAGAGGCCAAATCGCATCGCAGCGATCTCGCGTTGGAAGATTCTCGACAACTTGCGTCGCAGCTTGCTGGCGCCGACGCTTACGTTGCTGCTGATTGCGGCCTGGACAATTCTGCCCGGCTCCGCCTGGTGGACGCTCTTCGCATTATTGGTCCTAGCCTTTCCTGTCTATGCACATGTAACAACGGGCTTGCTCATTCATCCGCGCGGCGTTCCCTGGACCAGCCATTTCTGGAGCGTTTGGGGCGACTTGCGCACGAACACCGTGCAGTTGGTGCTGGAGATCGTGTTTCTTGCTCACCAGGGATATCTGATGACCGACGCAATTACTCGCGCGCTGCACCGGAGGTCATTTTCCCGAAAGCATCTGCTTGAATGGACGACTGCGGCTGGCGCGGAAAAGTCGAGTAAGCACGATCTGCCATCCTTCGTCAGATTCATGTGGCCCGCTAGCGCCATCGCTTTCGTAGCCACGATCCTAATCCTCGTACTACGTTTGCATGCGTTGCCGGTGGCTGCGCCATTCCTGATGGCATGGATCGTTTCGCCGCTCGTCGCATTCCTCGTTAGTCGCCGGCACGTCGAACAAGTTCGAGAGCTTCCGGCCGGAGAGCGGCGTCACGGACGCAGCATAGCCCGGCGGACGTGGAGATTCTTTCAAACATTCGTCGGAGATGAAGATCATTGGTTACCGCCCGATAATGTGCAGGAAGCGCCGCAAGTGATCGCGCATCGCACCTCGCCGACGAACATAGGACTCTTAATGCTGTCAACTTTGTCGGCCTACGACTTTGGCTATATTGGTTTAGTCGAGCTAATCGAACGCCTCGAATTCACATTCGCCAGCCTGGAGAAACTGCAAACATTTCGCGGTCACTTTTTCAACTGGCATGACACGCGAACCTTGCAACCAATGTGGCCGCACTACGTGTCAGTCGTTGACAGCGGCAATCTCTGCGGCCATCTGATCGCTCTCAAGCAGGGATGTCTCGAACTCCCGGACGACGAATTATTCAACGCGCGCGTGATCGCCGGATTGCAAGATACGTTGGACGCGGTTGCCGCCGAGAGTTCACAACTGGCGGCGTCGATGCAGCGCACTGATGCCATCACGATCAGGCAACTTCGCGGCGAAGTTCAGGCATGTGCCGGTTTGCTGGCCGGAACACTTCCCATATCCCTTACCAGGTGGACCGAATTAATCGACTCATTAAATGAGCACGCCGCAGTTATTGACGACATTGTGGCAGCGTTGGCACACGAACACGGCAAGGAGGAGTTTGCTGATTTACGCTGGTGGGCCAGTTCATTGCTTCATCAAGTGCGCGCCTACCGTCGCGATCTGCACTTATTGGCGCCCTGGGGCCCGGTGTTTACCGCCGCAGAGATCGCATCTGATCGCTGGCAGGCAATTACACAGAAACTGGAACGGGTGCCGTCGCTGGCGCATGTTTCAGAGACCTGCGACACCGTATTGATCGAGCTTGCCGCGTGGCGAGCCGAACTGGAGCAGATAGATTCTATACAAGAGGACAAACCCAAAGTGCTGGCGGCCATTGGTCAGCTCACGAGCGCTATGGAGCAAGCGCTGGAAGCCGCCAGAACGTTAACTTCGCGGCTCGCAAAGATAGCCCAGACCTCGACACGTATTATGGACGCGACAGATTTCAAGTTTCTCCTCGATAAGGAACGTAAGGTTTTCACGATTGGGTATAACGTCGGCGAGGGCCGTCACGACAATTCTTTTTACGACTTGCTGGCGTCTGAGGCGCGCCTGGCCAGTTTTATTGCGATCGCAAAAGGTGATGTCCCGCAGGAACATTGGTTCCGCATGGGCCGCCAACTAACGGCGGTTGATGGCGACCGGGCGCTCATCTCATGGACCGGAACGATGTTCGAATATCTGATGCCGCTGCTGGTGATGCGAAATTATCCCGCGACTTTGCTCGGAGAAACTTACGCGGCGGTGGTTTCACGACAGATTGAATATGGTCATGAGCGCGGAGTGCCCTGGGGAATTTCCGAGTCCGCGTATTCGGCACGCGATTTACAGCTCAACTATCAATACGGACCATTCGGAGTGCCGGGCCTGGGCCTGAAGCGCGGACTCATCGAAGATCTGGTCGTGTCCCCATATTCGACGATCCTGGCGTCAAACGTATCTCCAGTGCGAGCAATGGAAAACCTTCACGTCCTCGAAGGTGAAGGTGCGCTCTCACGCTATGGGTTTTACGAAGCGCTCGACTTTACGCCTGAAAGAGTCAAGAAAGGTGAGCGCTGTACTCTGGTGCGTGCGTACATGGCCCATCATCAGGGCATGACTCTTATTGCACTGGACAACTTGCTGAACCAGCGAGCAATGCAAAATCGCTTTCATACCGAGCCGCTGGTGCGCGCCACAGAATTGCTTTTGCAAGAGCGCATTCCCCGTGGAGTGCAAGCCGTGCATCCGCGCGCCGAAGAAGTGCTGACCGGCCGTGTCGTTCGCACGCTCACGGGTTTAGTAACGCGTACATATGACACTGCTGATCTGCCGACGCCCCGCACCCAACTGCTATCGAATGGAACTTACAACGTAATGATTACGACCTCAGGTGCCGGTTATTCGATGAGCGGGTCTCTGGCCGTCACCCGTTGGCGCGCGGACACCACCCGCGATAACTGGGGCAGCTTTGTTTATGTGCGCGATGTCCGCAGTGGCTCGGTTTGGTCAACGGGCTATCAGCCGGTGTGCTCAAAACCCAACACTTACGAAGTAGCGTTTTCAGAAGACAAGGCGGATTTCTGGCGACGCGACGGTAGCATCGTGACGCATTTGGAAGTCATCGTTTCAGGCGAAGACAATTGCGAACTGCGAGGAGTGTCGATCACGAACTATTCGACCCGGCCGCGAGAAATCGAGCTAACCAGCTATGCTGAGATCGTCCTGGCGTCACCCGCCAGCGACCTGGCGCACCCGGCCTTTAGCAATCTCTTCGTGGAAACCGAGTTCTATGGTCCGCAGCAGGCTCTGCTCGCGCAACGGCGTCCGCGTTCAGCCGAGGACGAGCCCATCTGGGGAGTTCACGTGATGGCTGCCTCTACCGAAAACATCGCCGGAATCCAGTACGAGACAGATCGGTCGCGCTTCCTGGGTCGGGGTCATACCACCGCGGACCCGGTAGCAGTCATGGAGGATCGACCACTATCGAATACCGTAGGCGCAGTCCTCGATCCGATTTTCAGTCTTCGCTGTCGCGTACGATTGCAGCCGAACCAGACAGTCCAGATTGTTTTTACGACTGGCCTTGCAGATTCGCGAGAGAAGGCCGTGATGCTGGCGGAAAAGTACCGCGACGCGAATATCTTTGAGCGGGAATCGCGCCTTGCCTGGACCAGCGCGCAGGTCGAAATGAATCACCTGCACATCAATCCCGAAGAGGCCCATCTCTTCCAGAGACTCGCTGGGCGGGTCTTGTATCCGGATCCTTCTCTGCGTCCTCGGCCACACGTGCTCGCCCTTAACAAGCTAACGCAGTCGGGTCTTTGGCCGCATGGAATTAGCGGCGACTTGCCGATTGTCATTCTTCGACTTGAACGCGAAGAAGACGTCGCCATGGCGCGACAACTCTTGCGCGCCCATCAGTATCTCCGGTCCAAAGGACTCCAATTCGACCTGGTAATTCTTAACGATCACCCGACCGGATACGCATTATCGCTTCAGGATTCGCTGCAATTAGCAGTGCGCACCTCAGGTGCGCAGGCTTTGCTGGATACTCCTGGCGGCATTTTTATCCGGCGCTCAGACATGATGCCTGAACCAGAGCGCATCCTGCTTCATGCTGTGGCGAGAGTCGTGATCGTCAGCGAAAGAGGATCTCTTGAGGATCAACTCACGTGGCGACCGGTCGAAGAAACTGCGCCGCCGCCGTTTCAGCCCCGGCTGGCTGTACAGAGTTATCCCGAGCCATCGCTCGTCCCGCCTAAGGTCTCTTTTTTTAACGGCATCGGCGGCTTCGGACACGGTGGTCGCGAATACGTTTGCACGCTTGGCGAAGGACAATGGTCGCCGGCCCCATGGTCCAACGTTATCGCTAACTCCGAAGATTTCGGATTCCTGGTGACTGAAACGGGCGGCGGGTTTACGTGGGCCATTAACAGTCACGAAAATCGTTTGACCTCGTGGTCAAACGATGCCGTGAGCGATCCCTCCAGCGACGCGATTTACATTCGCGATGAAGATTCTGGTACGACGTGGACAGCAACGCCGTTGCCGATCCGCGAAGCCGCGACCTATATCGTGCGACACGGCCAGGGCTACAGCGTTTTCGAACATGCCAGCCACGGGATATCCCAGGAACTGCTGTTGTTTGCGCCCCTCGATGCGCCGGTGAAGATTTCACTGTTACGGCTGCGGAACCGCTCTGATCGGCCGCGGCGGCTTTCGGTGACGAGTTACCAGGAACTCGTCCTCGGAGTTAACCGCGACGCTTCGGCGATGCACGTCGTGACTGATCTGGAGGAGACCGAAGGGGCAATCTTCGCGCGGAACTCTTATAACAACGAGTTCGCGAATCGCATCACGTTCGCGGGCACCAACGAGCGCCTGGTGACGATGACCTGTGACCGCCGCGAGTTCATTGGCCGCAACGGCAGTCTGGCAAATCCCGATGCCTTGCGCCGCACCAGGCTCGCCGGCCGAGACGGCGCGGGATTGGATCCTTGTGCCGCGATCCAGGCGACGATCGAATTGGCGCCGGGTGAAGCCCGCGAAGTGATTTTTCTGTTGGGTCAGGCTGAATCTATCGAAGAAGCTCGCGCAATTAACGCGCGCTTTCGCAGTCCGCATGAAGTGAACGAAGCCTTTGAGCGGGTATTGGGTTTCTGGGATCAAACGCTTGGCACGATCGAGATTAAGACACCCGATGCTTCCATGGACACGCTGGTCAATCGTTGGTTGTTGTATCAAACACTGTCGTGCCGCGTGCGTGGACGCTCGGCTTTTTATCAATCGAGCGGCGCGTTTGGTTTTCGCGATCAATTGCAAGACGTCCTGGCCCTGCTTTATTCCCAGCCGCAAATCACGCGCGAGCAAATCTTGCGGGCCTCGTCGCGCCAGTTCAAAGAAGGCGACGTGCTGCATTGGTGGCACGAGCCCACTGGCCGCGGCGTGCGGACGCGCTTTTCGGATGATTTGCTTTGGCTGCCCTACGCGGTCTCGTGTTATGTGAGCGTCACGGGTGATTACTCAGTGCTTGAGGAATCTGTTCCGTTTCTCGAAGGTGAGCTACTAAAACCTGATCAGCTTGAGAATTATTTCCAGCCTGCCGTTTCCAGTGAAACCGGAACAGTGATCGAGCACTGCGCGCGGGCCATCGATCGCAGCCTGACCCTGGGTGAGCACGGGTTGCCGCTGATGGGGTCGGGCGATTGGAATGACGGAATGAATCGCGTCGGCGCGGGTGGCCATGGTGAGAGTGTCTGGCTCGGTTGGTTTTTGTCTACTGTCCTAACCGGCTTCGTGCCATTGTGCGAGCGATACCAAATGAAAACGCGCGTAGAAGACTACGCGCGATATTTGGATAAGTTGAGGGGAGGACTGGACAAGGCCTGGGATGGAGACTGGTATCGACGTGCGTACTTCGACGACGGCACTCCGTTGGGATCCGCTCAGAATGATGAGTGCCGCATTGACTCTATTGCCCAAACCTGGGCGGTCATTTCCGGGGTCGCTGATTCATATCGCGCCTCACGCGCGATGGCTTCCGTGGATCAATACCTCGTACAACGCGGCGAGGGATTGATCATTCTGTTTACGCCGCCTTTCGACCAAACGAAACTTGATCCCGGATATGTGAAGGGCTACGTGCCGGGCGTCCGGGAAAACGGAGGGCAATACACACACGCAGCCCTTTGGACGGTAATCGCGTTTGCCATGCTCGGCGACGGGGACCGGGCAGGCGAATTGTTCGCTCTGCTCAATCCGGCCAATCACGCTTCGACGCGCGCAGGCTTGCACAAATACAAAGTGGAACCGTATGTCGCGCCGGGCGATGTCTACGCCGTGCCGCCGCATACCGGGCGCGGAGGCTGGACCTGGTACACAGGCTCAGCCGGATGGATGTACCGGGCAGCGCTCGAGAACATTCTCGGCTTCAAGTTACAGGGAGATCGACTGCGCATCGATCCGTGCATCCCTCGCTTCTGGCGCGAATTCGAAATCACTTATCGGCACGGGCCGACGACGTATCGAATCAAGGTGGAGAACCCACAGTCGCTGTGTCGGGGAGTTGCCAGCGTCACGTTTGATGGAACAAAGCAGGAAGACGATCTGATTCTCCTCAGCGGTGATGGCCTGACGCACGAAGCCCGAGTCGTGATGGGAGAGAAGACTGTGGTTGAAGAATCCGAGCGCATCGGTGACGAGGCAAAGGTAAAGAGCTAAGCGCAAGAGACGCAACGCTCGAGATACCTATTCAAGAAAAAGACAAAGGCGGACGTGAGGCAAAACAAAAGCGGCTCCAATCGTAATGATTGAAGCCGCTTCGTTGTAGCAGTAGCGCAAATCGTTAATTTGCGAACATACCAACTTAACAAGTTGGTCTACATGCCCATGCCGCCGCCCATGCCACCCATGCCGCCGCCCGGCATCGGAGCCTGGTTCTCTTCCGGAATCTCCGAAATCATTGCTTCGGTGGTGAGCATCAGGCCCGCGATTGACGCTGCGTTCTGCAACGCGGTGCGCGTGACCTTGGCCGGATCGATGACGCCCGCCTTCACGAGATCTTCGTACACTTCAGTTTGAGCGTTGAAGCCGTAGTTCTCGTTTTTATCGTTGCGTACTTTCTCAACAACGACTGCGCCTTCTTTGCCGGCGTTCTGAACGATCTGGCGGAGAGGCTCTTCCAAAGCGCGACGCACGATCGCAACACCAATCCGTTCGTCGGGGTCGCCGCCGCGGCCGATAACTGCCTTCGCATCTTCCAGCACTTTCGCGGCCCGCACTAAGGCGACGCCGCCGCCGGGAACGATTCCCTCTTCCACGGCCGCGCGGGTTGCATGCATTGCATCTTCGACCCGAGCTTTCTTTTCCTTCATCTCAGTCTCAGTCGCCGCGCCGACTTTGATTACCGCGACGCCGCCGACCAACTTCGCCAGACGCTCTTGCAGCTTCTCGCGATCATAATCGGAAGTCGTCTCTTCTACCTGCGCCCTGATTGCCTTGACGCGACCTTCAATGTCGGCCTGCTTGCCCGCGCCTTCGACGATCGTCGTATTGTCTTTGTCGATCGTGATCTTCTTGGCGCGTCCGAGATCCGAAACCTGAACATTCTCGAGCTTGATACCGAGGTCTTCACTGATCGTCTTACCGCCCGTCAAGGTTGCGATGTCTTCGAGCATCGCCTTGCGACGATCTCCGAAGCCAGGCGCCTTGACTGCCGCGACGTTAAGCGTGCCGCGCAGTTTATTGACGACCAAAGTCGCCAGTGCTTCGCCTTCGACGTCTTCGGCGATGATCAGCAGCGGCTTGCCCATCTTGGCAATCTGTTCGAGCAGTGGCAGCAAGTCCTTCATCGAGCTGATCTTCTTTTCGTGAATCAGAATCAGCGCGTTTTCCAAACTTACTTCCATTCTCTCTGCGTCAGTCACGAAATAGGGACTGAGGTAACCGCGGTCGAACTGCATTCCCTCGACCACTTCCAAAGATGTTTCCATAGTGCGCGACTCTTCAACAGTGATCACACCGTCTTTGCCGACCTGGTCCATCGCTTTCGCGATGATGCCGCCGATCGTAGCGTCGCCGTTTGCGGAAACCGTTCCGACCTGAGCGATCATGTCGCCCTTAACCGGCTTTGCCAGACGATGAATCTCTTCCGTCGCGCGCTCTACTGCCTTATCGATGCCGCGCTTGAGGGCCATCGGGTTGGCGCCGGCGGCGACTGTCTTCACGCCTTCTTTAAAGATTGATTGCGCCAAAACGGTCGCGGTGGTGGTGCCGTCGCCGGCAACATCGGAAGTCTTCGAAGCGACTTCACGGACCATCTGCGCGCCCATGTTTTCCAGGTTGTCTTTCAACTCGATTTCTTTCGCCACGGTCACACCGTCTTTGGTGATCGTCGGCGAACCGAATTTCTTATCGATCACGACGTTGCGGCCCTTGGGGCCGAGCGTGATCTTAACTGCGTCGGCGAGTTGATTAATTCCACGTAGAATCGCGGAACGTGACTCCTCGCCATGAACTACTTGCTTTGCCATTTTCGTCTTTTCTCCTAATTAGATTTCGTTTTGCCGCTTGGACAGACGCGTTGAGTCTTTCGACTACTTGCCGCCTTTCTTGCCCGCGGCCGCGCGTTGGATGATTCCCAGAATCTCGTCTTCGCGCATGATTAAGAACTCATGGTCGTCGAGTTTCACTTCTGATCCGCTGTATTTGCCGAACAGAACTCGATCGCCGACCTTCACATCCAGGGATTGGCGACTGCCGTCTTCGCGGTACTTGCCTTCGCCTACCGCCATGACCTCACCCTCCTGGGGTTTTTCCTTTGCGGTATCGGGAATAATGATCCCTCCGCGAATCTGCTCGCCTTCTTCAATTCTCCGCACGATGACGCGGTCATGAAGCGGCCTGATATTGACTGCCATACTTCTGTCTTGCTCCTCTCAGTCGATGAATTTGGACACAACCTTACGAAAAAGAACTGCTCTTTAACTTTCCCAGTCTTTAGCAATCTGGAGTTATGAGTGCTAAGAAATATAGTTTAAGGCTTGAGGGTTGTCAACCGGGTCTGGTCTTGGGAATTGATTCCGCACGAGATCACGATCGGCAGTAAGACTGTGGTGATCCACGTTCTCGTTGTCCTTCTACATCAGTATCTTGGCAGCTAGGCTGCGAGCAAGTTGCTTGAAACTGTGATGACAAACCCTAATTGCAACTTCTTTCTCAAGATGATCGCCAGAAGCGGCATCGCGGTTCTCCTGGTTCTTTCTTTAGGTGGTTGCTCTGGGAAATCCGCCGCCACACCGACGGCGGCTAGAACAGACTCACCAACGCAACCCAACCCGTTACAACAAGAGATCACGGCAATCGTCGCACTCGCCAAAGGTCGGGTCGGAGTTTCAGCTGTCGTTCTGGAAACGGGGGAGACGGTCGCAGCGCTTAATTCTCAAGATCATTTTCCGATGCAGAGCGTCTATAAGCTTCCGATCAGTATGGCGGTGATGAAGCAAGTTGATGCCGGGAAGATAAAGCTCGAGCAGAAGGTGAAGGTCGCCAAAGAAGATTACGTGGGCAGCGCGGCGCACTCACCGATTCGCGACGAGTACCCGCATGGAGCTGAGTTAACGGTCAACGATTTATTGCGGTTCGCGCTATCCGAAAGCGACGGCACTGCTTCGGATGTGTTGATGAAACTTGCGGGTGGACCCGGCGCAGTCCAGGCTTTTCTTACCGAACTTGGAATCAAAGACTTGATCGTACTCGATACTGAACAGTCCTTCACTCAAGATCATTCGCTTCAATATCGGAACTTCGCGACACCCGGTTCGGCCGTCGCTCTGCTGCGCGCGCTTTATGAACATCGCGGACTCTCTGAATCCAGTCAGGCGCTCGTTTTAAGATTCATGACGGAATCAACGCCCGGTCCGAGGCGTTTGAAAGGACTCCTGCCTGCCGGCACAAACGTCGCGCACAAGACCGGAACATCAGGGACTGAGAACGGAATGACCGCGGCAACGAATGATATTGGCATAATTACATTGCCCAACGGAAAGCATCTGGCGATCGCGGTTTTCGTATCCGACTCGCCCGCTGATGAAGCAATGCGCGAAGGTACCATCGCGAAGATTGCGAAGGCGGTTTGGGATTCAATGAATAAGTAGCAGATGCGGGCGAGGATGCCCGCACCCAAAATCAGTGACAACCGCGCAACAGAAAAATCAAAATCAGAAGACTCGCCGGCACTCCTAACAGCCACAGAATGATGTAACCGATCTTGCCTCTTTGATCGTGAAGGTTTGGCATGATTGATTCCCTTTCGTTAGAGCAGTTTGAATAGTCGTTCTTGCACCTCAGCAACCCCAATGCCATTTCGGAATCGCTAAGAGTCTCCTTAAAAAACAGCGTTTCCACCGATCTGTACGAACATGACGCAGGTCCCCGCTGTCCGAAATTCTAACAGCCAAACGGGCGCACCGTAGTAAAGAGAAAATACCGGGAACATGAAGCGAGGCGAGGGCGATCTCAAGCCTACGCAAACAAAATGCTTGGCAGGAAGCATCTCAATTTCGTATGATGAAATCGGTCGGACGCTGACTCTCTTCACGAGTTTGGCACAAAGTAATACCGACGCTTGCCCTCCCCCCGAACAATCACTTCACATTTGATTCGAACTATTTCTAATGTTTCGACGCTCTCTGTTTGCTTTTTTGATCGTCGTGTGGCTTTCAGCAGTCGCGTGCGGTATGGCGCTGGTCTGGTCCTACAACCATCGACCGGGCGAGGGCGCCGCGGCGCCTGCTCGTTGGCCCGCTGACAGTCACGTGCCGCGCGCAAACGGTTATACGCTTGTGATGCTGGCTCATCCGAAGTGTCCGTGCACGCGGGCGACGGTCGAGGAACTGTCGAAACTAATGACCCACACAGAAGGTCGACTGAAGGCGTTTGTGCTATTCGTCAAACCGTTGGGGGCCCCGAAAGACTGGGACCGAAGCGACCTCTGGCAGAGCGCATCAGCAATTCCCGGAGTCACTGTTTTGAATGATGAAGATGGGGCCGAAGCAAAGCGCTTCGACGCACACGTCTCAGGGCAAGTCATGGTTTATGGCAGAGCGGGCAAGCTGGTATTTCAGGGCGGTATAACCGAGTCGCGCGGACAGATGGGTGACAATGCCGGCCGCAGTGCTATTGAAGCACAAGTCAATAGAGGTATTTCTGAACTCGATCGAACACTGGTTTTCGGATGTCCCTTGTTCGATGCAGATGAATGCCGCACATCAGATCATGGTACACACAACAGATAACG
>DASWQK010000338.1:0-3222 GCA_036403735.1 Pyrinomonadaceae bacterium | reverse complement strand
AACTCACAGCCATGCTTGGTTCCGGTCAAGCCGAGATCTTCGCGCAGGACTTCGAGCAGCGTCTTGTGCGACGCGAACGCGACCTCGGCGGTCTCGCCGTTGAGAGTAAACGAAATGTGAGCTTTTTGATTCATTCGGCTTTTGCAAACAAGTACTTAACTTCGTCGTGGGAAAGTACCCGACCTTCATCCGCCGCTTTGATGCCTTCTTCTATCTTTTGTCTTACGTGGAGGTACGAGAGAACTTCTTCCCTCGTCACTTCCGCGGAAAGACTAGAGACTAAATTGAGTGCTTGAGCTTTGGCGGATTTCATTTCAGTTCAAAACTACGCATTAGCACTGACGACGTTCTTCTTTGTTTCCCCCAACACCACGTTATCGATCAAACGCGTCTTACCGATAAAAACGGCGAGCGAAAGCAAAGCCGGCTGATCGTCAACCCTGTCCAATCTCTTGAGCGTCGTCGAGTCATTAAGACTTATGTAATCGATTCGGGCCAGCGGCTCTTCCTCGATTTTCGCTTTCACCAATTCAGTCAAACGTGCCGCGTTGTGCTCGCCGTCATCATACGCCGCGCGCGCGCGCAGCAGTGCGCCATTGATGACCGCTGCCGCTTGTCGCTGCTCGGGATCGAGATAAGCATTGCGGGAAGACAAGGCTAAACCTGATTCCTCTCGCACGATCGGCAGCACTACAATCTCAGCCTCGAACGCCAGATCGCTAACCATCTGCTTAATGATAATCGCCTGCTGCGCATCCTTCTGACCAAAGAAAGCAAAGTGCGGCCGCACGACATTCAGCAAAATCGCCACCACGGTTGTGACCCCGCGAAAGTGGCCGGGACGGGATGCGCCTTCCAATTCATTCGACAATCCTTCGACCGTCACAAAGGTCGCAGCGCCCGGTGGATACATCTCTTCGACGGCCGGCGCGAAAACATAATCGACGTTATATTCGGCAAGCAGCGCTGAGTCGCGCGTCAAATCGCGCGGGTAAGCCGCGAAATCTTCAGTTGGTCCAAACTGGGTTGGATTAACAAAGACAGAGACGACCACCACATCGCATAAGGCGCGCGCTTCGTGAATCAGGCTGAGGTGCCCTTCGTGCAGCGCGCCCATCGTGGGAACCAGACCGATGGTGCGATGCTCTTCACGCCGCAGCCTGCGCGCCACTGACATCATTCGCTTACGGCGGTTAATGATTTCCATTGGCAGGATTGAATCATTGAATCATTTTTCCATTGAGTCAATGAATCAATGAGTCAATGATCAAATTATCAGGAGGGTTTTAGCCTGGCGTCCTTCGATAAGCCGATCTTCAACTCTTCTGCCGCTTCAGCAGGCAAGCCATAGGACTCTTCATTCGCAGGATAATTTCCATTGCGCACGTCTTCGGCCCAGCGCGTGACGGCATCAGTGATCGTTTCGCGCAGGTTCGCATATTCACGTACAAAGCGCGGCAGCTTTCCGAATGCCATTCCAATAAGGTCATGAAACACCAGCACTTGAATGTCGCAATGAACACCCGCGCCGATGCCAATCGTAGGAATCTTAATGCTCTCAGTGATCATTTGCGCAATCTCGCGCGGGACCAGTTCGAGCACAATCGAAAACGCGCCGGCTGCTTCCAATGCATACGCATCGTCCAGCAATTGACGCGCAGCGTCCGCCGTCTTGCCTTGCACGCGATAGGCGCCCAGCTGATTGATCGATTGCGGCGTCAGGCCGATATGGCCCATCACGGAGATCTCTTCGTTGACCAGTCGACGAACGAGCTTGACCCGTTTCTGCCCACCTTCGAGTTTCACTGCTTCAGCTTCGCCTTCTTTTACCAGACGCAATGCCGCGCGCACCGTATCGTCGGCACCGGTATGAAACGATCCGTAGGGCATGTCCGCCACCAGTAGCGCGCGCTGCACGCCGCGACGCACAGCCTTCACGTGCACCAGAATCTCTTCGAGCGTGACCGGCACCGTGTTGCCATAGCCCAGCACCACATTGCCGAGGCTGTCGCCAACCAGAATGATGTCGATGCCCGCTTCGTCGACGATACGCGCGGTTGGGTAATCGTAGGCGGTCAGACAAACCAGGCGCTCACCGCGTTCTTTGCTTGCTCTTAGCGATGGCGCACTAACTTTTTCGGGTCGCTCAGGTTTGAGATATGGCATTGTTCAGCTTTTCTCCGACTGATCGATCTGCCAGGTAACTTCAAATCCGACTCAACGAAACCCGGCAGAACAGCTACAGTGCCCACATTATAACGGGAAAATTGAGAAAAGAAGTAGTGGCTCAGACCGAAGGTGGTGTTCCGTTAATGTGCTGCTGTTTTGCGTAGCCTTGCACAAAAAGAGAATTCCAAGGTGGAGTGCGGAGCGGTTACAGAACCCCGAGCGATAGCGAGGGGATGCTAGAGTCAATGTATTTATCGATCTTATGAAGTTGGGTGGCTGCATCCGGTCGCTATCGCTCCCGGTTCTGTATCGCCTCTGCTCGCTAACTGACTTCTTGTGCAAAGCCACAAAGCAGCTTGAGAACAAACGGTTTTGGTTCCGTAGGGATGAAATGTTTATAGCCAGCGGCCCAGAATAGTTGAGCAAGCTTCGTAGGAGTGATGTCGCGATGGACGACGCCGGAATCGTGAGATGCGGACAGCGCGCCCGGTTTCATGGAACCTGGAGGTTCAACGGTTATGAAGGCGCCTTAAGCAATGGAACCTTCGAGGCCATTAGAAAATAAGCTCGCCCAACACTATACTCTCACTTTCCAACTTGAAGAGTGAGACCGGCGACATGGCAATCAACCTCAGCGGAGTTCTGCTCCCGACTACCACACCGTTTAATGACGACGAGAGCGTCGACAGTAGTGCTCTGGTTACCAACATCGACAAGTGGAATCAAACCGGCATAACCGGTTATGTCTTACTCGGTTCGACCGGCGAGCGTGTCAATCTCGACGAAGCTGAGTTTCTTGAGGCGATCGAAACCGCCAGAGGGGCTGTTCCCGAAACTCTTTCATTCATCGTCGGCGCGGGACAGCAGAGCACGCGCGGTACGATCGATGAAATCAATAGCGCGGCCAAAGCCGGCGCGGAAGCGGTATTGGTCATCACGCCGAATTATTATCGTCCGGCGATCACGCAGGAAGCATTGATCGCTCATTACACCGCGGTCGCCGACGCTGCGAAAATTCCCGTAATCCTGTACAGCATGCCGGATTTGACTGGA
>DASWQK010000337.1:0-4007 GCA_036403735.1 Pyrinomonadaceae bacterium | reverse complement strand
GGAATGCCTCTGTTACGGGAAATATTACCAAGCGGTTTGGCATCGTTGCCGACTTCAGTGGTCATTACGGCAATGAGCTCGAAGGACCGATTCTGGTCAAGAAGGATGCCCATTCATTTCTTTTCGGGCCGCGATTTTCTTTTCGTGGGAAGAGATTGACCTCTTTTGTCTATGGCTTGTTCGGGGCCACGCGATTTCAGGAAAGCGCCACCATCAATGGTCAAAAACGATCCGACTCTGACACAGGCTTCAGTTCGGCCCTGGGAGGCGGGTTGGATGTAAAGGTGAACGACCGCGTCGCCATACGCGTATTCCAAATCGACTATTTCCGTCCTAACTTTTTCGGCGAAGCTCACAACCGAGGACGGCTCGCGTTTGGCGTCGTTCTACACCTAGGCAAAAAGTAGCCTTCAACAAGGGGAAATATCATCATGCGTATGCGTATATTCCAATTCTGTAGCGTAAGCTCTCTAGATCAGTCTTGTCGGGTACTCGCGTTAATTCTCGTCTTATTACTGCTTACTCTCTGCGTCCCAGTCGGCAGCTACGCTCAGACAGGAGCGGGAGTGAATGACCGGGAACGCTTGGCACAATTCCAACAGTCACTTGATTCGCTGCGCCGGCAGTATGGAATCCCCGGCCTCTCAGCGGCTATCGTCAACAATGGCCAAATCATTTGGGAGGCCGGCTTTGGCTTTCAGGATGTCGAGAACCAAATTCCCGCCACACCCGACACTCCTTACCGAACTGCGTCAATTACAAAAACGTTTGCTTCGATGCTACTGATGAAGTGTGTCGAGCGGGGCGTCCTGAATCTCGACACGCCCACTAGAAACTACACGTCAGGCATTGCAGATTCACGCGTCACCGTGCGCCACCTCTTTACGCACACGTCGCAGAGCTCGCCGCCCGGGGAGAGTTATCTATACAGCGGCGATCGTTACAACTATCTCACTCCCGTGATCGAGTCCTGCACTGGCCAAACTTTCCGTGAAGCGATGGCGAAAACAATTCTGGATCGACTGGCGATGAATGACTCGGTGCCTGGTCAGGACATGGAGTTTCCTGCGGCCCAAACCGCGGCTTTGTTCACGCCCGAAGCTCTGCAACGTTACACCCGGGTGATACAACGCCTGGCGAAACCTTACGTAGTTGACAGTAGTGGGCGGCCGATTCTGTCGGCGTATCCGCCTCGAGGTATCTCCGCTGCCGCCGGTTTGATCTCAACCGTCCGCGATTTGGCTCGTTACGACGCTGCTATTGACCAACACGTTTTGCTTCAGTCCCAAACGCAGGACCAGGCGTGGACGAATCACGTCAATTCCAAAGGCCAGCGGCTGCCTTATGCACTCGGCTGGTTCGTGCAAATGTATGGCAACGACCGGCTCATTTGTCATTACGGTCAATGGGATACTTTTTCTGGTCTATTTCTAAAGGTGCCGGGCCGAAACGTTACTCTTATCCTGCTTGCCAATAGCAGCCGGTTGAGCTCTCCCTTCAACGCTCTGGGCGCGGGAAATGTCACAGGATCGCCCTTTGCTAATCTGTTCCTGCAAATGCTTAACGACCCCATAGCGTTTCGAGCCAATCCGATTGATTTGGATTCATTCTTTGTTCGTCAGCACTATCAGGATTTTCTCAACCGCGAGCCGGATGCGGATGGTCTGAACTTTTGGGTGAACAATATTACTGGTTGCGAGGTCGACCCGGAGTGTCGAGAGGTTAAGCGAATCAATACCTCCGCCGCCTACTTCCTCTCAATTGAGTTTCAGGAGACTGGCTATCTCGCCGAACGTCTGTACAAAGCTTCTTATGGTGACGCCAGCGGCGCTTCAACCCTGAATGGAACCAATCAAATCCCGGTTCCGATCATTCGCTTCAACGAATTCTTGCCTGACACGCAGGCGATTAGTCAGGGCGTGATAGTCGGACACGCCGGCTGGGAGATGAGTTTGGAAAATAACAAGCAAGCTTTCATAGCGCAATTTGTGGAGCGCCCGCGCTTCCTGACTTTGTTCCCGGAAACCATGACTCCGGCACAATTTGTCGACACGTTAAATAGGAATAGCGGTGATGTCTTATCGCAATCGGAACACGATCAATTGGTGAGCGATCTGACTTCAGGAACCAGAAGCAGAGCGCAAGTGTTGCGCGGAGTGGCCGAAGATTCGGATCTGATTAGCTCCGAGTTCAATCGGGCGTTCGTCTTGATGCAGTACTTTGGTTATCTGCGACGAAACCCCGACGATTTCAAGGATACGGATTACACGGGCTATGACTTTTGGCTCACTAAGCTGAACCAAGTCAACGGTAACTTTGTGAACGCAGAGATGGTAAAGGCGTTTCTCGACTCGGCGGAATACAATGCTCGATTCAAACCCTGAAATGGATGAAAAACCGTCATTGCCATCTCATTTTCCCCACGTCAAAAACATCCCCAACGCCGCCACGGACATAAGTACGGTAGTTGTCCATCCGAGAAAGTTTGTCAGCCTTCCATTGACGCGCTTGCCCATCACTTTCTTATTGTTCGAGACCAACATGATCACGACGAGCAATGGCGGGGCCAGCACTCCATTGATCACCGCCGTCCAGAAGAGTCCCGTAACTGCCGGGACTCTCAGGAAGTTAATCAACACTCCGGCCAGGGTAGAGCCGATGATGATCGCGTAAAAGCGCGGAGCGTTGCGAAGCTTCTCGCTAAGCCCGCATTTCCATCCGAATGCCTCGCCAATCGCATAGGCGCTCGAACCCGTTAGTACCGGCACTGCCAGAATGCCGCAACCAATCAACCCCAGCGCAAAAAGGACAGTTGCCACGCCGCTCGATAAAGGGCGCAGGGCCTCGGCAGCCTCGGTCGCGGTCTGAATATTCGTCTTGCCGGTCGCATGCAGAGTTGCGGCTGACGCCAGAATGACAAAATAAAAGACTGCGCTGGCAAAGAACATTCCGACGTTCACATCAATTTCGGCAATTCTGATTTCTCGATCGGTAGCGCCTTCTCTTTCCGCCAACGTTTCGCGCCCCATCTTAAATTCTTCCTCAACTTCCTGGCTGGCCTGCCAGAAAAAGAGATAAGGCGAGATCGTTGTTCCCAGGATCGCGACCAGCGTCATCAGGTATTGGTGGTCGAAACGGACGGTCGGAATGAAGGTAGCTTTCAGGACTTCGCGCCAGTGGGGCTTGGCCATAAAGGCGGCGACGATATAAGCGAAGAGCGTCAGGGTTAGCCACTTGAAGATCTTTGAGATTAAGGCGTACGAGCCAAAGATTTGAAGAACGACGATTCCCGCGCCGACAGGTACAACCATAGCCAGAACCGGAATTGGCGCCAGGAGATTAATTGCCGCGGCGATCGCCCCAATGTCCGTTCCGGCATTAACAGTGTTGGCGATAATCAGCAGAGAGACGGCTGAATAAACGAGCCAGCGCGGATAATGTTCGCGCAACACACCGGCCAACCCCATCCCGCTGACCATCCCAATTTTGGCGCAGATGAATTGGACCGCAGCCATCATCGGCAGCGTCACGACCGCTGTCCAAAGTGTTGCCAGCCCGAGCGAAGCGCCCGCTGTCGTATAGGTTCCAATTCCCGAAGGGTCGTCATCGGACGCACCGGTGATTACCCCTGGACCAAGCACCAGGAAGAAACGCTTGACGGGATTTCTTTCGCGCTCGATTCTTGATTCGAGCGCTTCTTTCGGCGAGTTCGCGTAATTACGATTCGAGCGAGCCATCTAATCTCCTTGAGAAACGACGGCATCACTCGCCGGTAATTCGCGTGGATGGCAAGGGAGCTTTATTCGTTTCTCCACCAATCGAAAGTAATGCAAATTGTAGCGGCAAACAAAACAGGCGGCCATCATGACCGCCCGTTCACGCCTTGAAGATGTTGGCTGGGAGGCAGGGACTCGAACCCCGATAGCCAGATTCAGAGTCTGGTGTCCTACCATTGGACGACCTCCCAGCGAGGAAATCGAATTTACGGAAGTCTGACATTCAAGTCA
>DASWQK010000336.1:0-8414 GCA_036403735.1 Pyrinomonadaceae bacterium | reverse complement strand
TCGCCGCAAGGCGCGGCGCAATGGCTCGCGAAACGGATCGAAGCCGAAAGCCTAAACCGGATTCAAGATAACAATCTCAGTTCCGGGTTGGTCGCGCAGATTGTCGATGAACTTGTCGATCTCTTCAGAGATTTTTTCTTCCGTTAGATCGTGTTCGATCCGATCGCGGGCCTGATCTAGGGTCGGAACGATCTTGCCGCTATTACGCAGCCGCCCATATTCCTTTTCATAGCGATCCGAAATTTCCTTGGCGCTTACCAACGCGAACGCCCGAAAGCGAAAGGCCAAATATCTTTCGATTGTGACCCGGTCGCGCAAGATAGTATCCAACTGTTCGCTCGTTAATCCGACGCGCGACATCCGCTCTTCGAGATGCGCTCGCGAACCAAATGCCTGCGCCAGTTCGTCCCGCCGTTTCTTGACAGTATCTTCAAATTCCTTTTGCGCTTCGTTGGTTTCTGCCAGCGGCAGCTTCCGCGCTTCCTGCAAAATCAGCAGTTGGTCCTCGAGCGTTTTTAGCGCTTGATTCAATTCCGGCGAAGCGGGCCGCGCGCTGACCGCGCGACTGGGTTCGAGCGCCAGTTGCCACACCAGGTCTGAATAAGTGATCAAATCCGGGATGGTTTGCGCGCCGTTAGTTACAGTGGCGACGGTTTTGTCGGCGACAACCTGTGCGCTTGCGGAGGTCGAGAAAGCAAACAGCAGAGTGTAAAGGGCAAAGACTAACGAAAGAAATTGAAAATTGAAAAATATAAATTGAAGAATGTAAATTGATCTCGTATCGAGACCGTCTATTCGCCATTGTTTCCCGGCCCGCGCGATACCTGCGCGAGAATTTTCAATTTTCAATTTCCAATTCTCAATTTGCACTGCTTTTTACCTCATGGCCCTTTGCCGCTAGAACGTCTGCGTAAATCTAAACTGAATCTGTCCCTGATGCAGTCGATAAATCGCGGTCGTCGGGTTCAGCGTATTCAGATTCTGCGGAATCAAAAACTGTGACGGGTTAAGGAGAAATCCATAATCGACCGCGAGCGCGCCGCCGAGCGGGGTCTTCAATCGAAAACCCATGCCCACGGTGTGGCTCCAGCGCACGCGCAGGTTTTGCGCATTCACATCGTCAATAAAATTGCCCGTAGGGGTGATCGGTTGCGGATGCAGAATATCCTTGATGCTGCGGAACACGTTGCCGCCGTCATAAAAGGGGACCACTTGCACGTCGGCATTAACTGGCACGCGCGCTTCCAAATTCATAACGACCATGGCATTGCCGCCAATCGGAACCGTGAAAGGATTCAGGCCCACCAGGTCGCCGTTAGGCTTGCGAAATAGTCCCGTGGGTACGATCACCTGACGCGGACCTGCCTCTTCATAACCAAAGCCGCGCAGCGTTGTCGAGCCGCCTGAGAAGAAACGCTCACTGATTGGCAGCAGTCGATCGAAGTCATCGGTAATCCCGTTGCCATTTCGATCGCGCGGCGAAAAAGTTTCGGCCAGCCCGAGCGTCAGGTTGCCGGCGAAGACTGTGTTACGAAATTGATTCGCTTTGTAATAAGTGTGATACGTTGCCAGGAAGCGACTGAAGGCGGTGTTGCCGCCCAGCGCTTTGGCCGCAAAACTGTAATCGGCCGAAAGGAACTGGCCGCGCGTCGCATCAACCTGGTTGTAGCGGCACACTTCACCGCCGCGGATCGTTTCGTCTTCGCCGGGCACGGTCCCCGGCAAGCGTCGCTCGCAGCGTTCGCGCGTGTCATAAACAAACGAACTCCCGAAGCGTGACAGGCGCACCACCGCATCCTGTCGCAGAATATCCTTAATCAAAAGACTGTCGAGTTTGCGCAGGCGTACGTCTTCGTAGTTGTAATTGAAGAAGACGATGGCGTGCGATTTTGGACTAAGTACGCGCTGCGTTTCGACGCGCAACGTGAGGCGGTTGATTGTCGGCTGGCTCACGCGGATCCCGAAATCATCGATCGGATTGCCTTTGTTATCCAGTCGCTGCACGATTCCAAACGTGCCGCGATCGATTGTCGAGCGGAAGAAACGCGTGATGGTCGAGTCGACCAGATACTGCGCGGAAAACGCGAGCGGGGCAAACTGTCGTTTTTGGTATTGGAAAAAGCGCGGATCGAGAAATTCAAAACGGATAAGCTGCTGCCGCTGGCTGGCACGAATTCGAATCGCCCCCTGCCGCAGCTTGTTCATGAAGTTCACGTTTGTCAGCTCGAGCAAACCCAGCACGCCCGTGTCCGTTGAATAACCGCCGCCGTATTCGATTACCCGCGGGCGTTTCTCTTCGACGTCGATGATCACGTCATAGCGCTTGACGCCGTTGCCCGCGTCGCCCGCCGGTTGTTGCGTGATGACCACCTGGCGGAACGCGTCCGTGACGTAAAGCGCGCGTTCAGCTTCCGTGATTCGATCGGCGCGCAGGAGGTCGCCCGGTGATAAAGGAATCGCGCGACGAATCGCGGCCCGTTTCGATTCCTGGACACCGGCGCTGCCGGTCACACCGTTGACGACGATCTCGTTGACGATCGCTTTCGAGCCTTCCTTGTTGATGTTGAAGATAACCCGGACCTGCTCGTCGTCGCCCTTCTTTGGCAGCTCGTCGATCGAAGGCCGCGCTTCGGCTTCGATATAACCGAGGCGCGCGTAAACATTCAGCAACTGATCGTTGTCCGCGCGGACCTGGGACGGTGAGTAAGGCGCATCTTTAACGATTGTGATCTCCTGTCGCAGGCGATCTTCGGGAACGGCTTTCTCGCCCTGAATCTGAATTTCGGCCACGCGGGTCAGCGCTTTCTCGGTGACTTGAAAAGTAATAATCAAATCGTCCTGGGTGGGCGAGATACCTTGCAGGACATCTACCTTGACCTTCCGGTATCCCAGATCTTTCATCAGAGATTCAACCGTTCGCTGATCCGTTTGAAGCAATGCAGCGCTGGTAAAGCCACGGCCGTATGCGCCCAAAAACGGAATGAAAGCAAACGCGCTCGCTTTGCGCGATTTCAATTGCGGCAGGATGTCCTCGACAGTGAGTTTATTGGTGCCCGTAATGCGAATGTCGCTGAGTCTCAAACGCCGCCGCAGATTAACGTCGTAAACGATCTTAATGGTGGTGCTGTCACTGAGGGTGGCTGGATTCAGTTCGTGGCAAGTCTCTTCGCTGCCGTTCTGCACAGTGTTTGGTGTCGGCGGCGTCACCGTGCACACCGGCGTGACTTCCGCAAAGAAGTAACCCTGTTCCTGAAGCTGAAGCTTGACCCGGCGCCCGCCTTCGTCGATCACCGAGTAATCCAGATTGCCTTCGCGCTTAAGCGGCAGAAGCTTTTGTTGTTTGCTTTCTTTCAGAGTGTAGTGAAGGAACGACACTTCGACCTTTGGTCCCGCTTTCCCGATCAGCTCGATATTGATTTCATTCTTCTCCGGATCATATTTGACCTCAGGCTCTTCAAGCTGCGGCGCCATGTTACCGCGGGCAATCAGCGCCTGCTTGATGCGGTTCAAATCGTCGCCCAGTAAATCGCGGGTGAACGGCGCGCCAGTTTGCAGCTTAAGCGAAGGTCGAACAGGCGCCGGATCGAAATCCCCGATTGTGACGCCGAATTTGCCAACGTGAGCCTGCTCACCCGGCGTGATGGTGTACACCACAATGCGCCGCGTTCCCGTCGCGTCTCCGGGATCCGGTATCTCGGCATGTTCGACCGTGGCTTTGTAATAGCCGCGATCGCGCATGTAGGTTTGAATCTCGTCGGCGTTCTTTTCGATCGCAGGAATTGAAAAGCGACGCCCGGGTTCGAGCAAATTCAAGCGAGCCCGGATCTCGTCGCGCGCCACCGGAGTGCCGGTCGTCGGTCCAATCCTAATCGTGACACCGGCGATTACGATTTGTCTTTGAACCACGAAGCGAACTCGAATCGGCACTGAACGAGCGCCGCCCGCTGTTTCATCAATCTCCACCCGCGCCGACGCAACGCGGCCTGAGGCGTAGAGATCATGCAGCGACTGGCGCACGTTGACGGCTGAGTATTCGCCGCCGGCGACGACTTTCAGGATTCCTTTGAACTCGCTTTGCGCAGTTGGATCGGCAGGCGAACCTTCGAGCACGACATCGACAGCAGCGACCGGCCGGCCTTCGTAATCGCCGATCTGGGCCTGAGCCAGTGAAAAGAATAGTAGGCAGTAGGCAGCCGGCAGTAGGCAGAAAAACAGAACGCGGGCGACGCGCGCGCTCTGCTTCGCGCCTTCTGCATTCTGCATTCTGCTTTCTGCCTTCCGCTCTCTCTTCACTTCAGAATCTCTTCCGCATCCTGATCTCAAAACTGTAGTTATTGTTTCGCGTGCTCAGGTTGCGCTGTGACCCTTGTTCATATTGGGCCACGAACGACAGACGGTTCGACACGCGATACTCAACCGCCAACACCTGATTCGGATCGGACGCGATGTTCGTCGAGTAAGTCACCGTCAGGTCTTTCGTGATGCGGCGCGCGGCAGTCAACCGCGCCGTCGGCGTTGAGCTGGTGCCGGTAATAACCGGACTGATTTCCAGCCGGCTGAGCCCAAATAGCTTGTTTGTGGCGCGCGAAATTGGCGCGTTGATCAGGGCGTCCGTTAATAAACTTGCGGCTGTGCCCAAACCTGATTGGGCCAGGACCGAAGTGCTGGTGTCGGTTTGCGATAGCGTGCCCGTCAAAATCAACGACACGACGTCGGCCTGCGGCAACGACGGTTCGGCCCCCACACTGGTGGTCGGATGCGACAGCGGGCCTTCGATCATCGCCGTCACGCGATAGCCGCGAATTACGGATTGCGCCTCAATGTTCAAAACCGGATCGGCGCCCAACCGGGCCGGAAAATACATCAGGCCGCGAGTTATCTCGTACGGATTGTTTCGGAAATTGAGCGTGCCTCGGGTCGCCGTGACCCGGCCTTCGATAATCGGCTCCTTGACCGGCCCATCCAGTTGCAGCGAGACAGAGGCAACCAGATCACCGAGGTTGTTGCGCATGATGAGCGCGTTGCGGCCTTCGACGCGCAGCTTATCGAACCTGGCGGTTTCAGCGAAGGTGAACTCGCCGCCTTCCTCGATCGAGGTTGCCGGTCGCTGATTGATGAGCTCGGCGAGATCGATGTCTTTCGTATATTCCGAGCGACGGACGCGCACGTCGCCGCGAATGAATTGAACCTTAGGAGTGCCGCGCACTTCCAGATCCGCATCGACTGTAGAGCGAAAGTCCTGCGGATAACTCAACGTCATGTTGTGGCCGTCAATATTAAAAAGGAATTGCGAGACCGAGAAGCCATCGAGTTGCGCGCCCCCGCTGACCGTAAAGTTGCCACCGCCAAGCGTGCCTTCGAGCTTTTCAATCTGCGCCTGGTGCGAATTGAACAGCACTACTCCCTGAAGATTCGCCAACGTAATTCTTTGATCGCCGAGATAGACTGAGACCGTTGCTCCCGCAACTGATGCTCTGCCGGTGACCCGTTGATTTTCATACGTGCCGCCGACGTTCACTGCCAGCTCGGCGATCCCTGAGGAAAAAACATCCGGCGATACCAGACCGAGAATGCGCATGTTGACTCGTCCGTTGATCGTCAACGTGTTGCGGCCGCCAGTGTTCGTCGCAATAGCTCCGCCGACCGTGACGTTTGTCTGCGTGCCGGTTAAGTGACTGTCGTGAAAAATCACTTCGTTTGGGGTCACTTCGACGATTATGGGTTCTGCGGCAGAGAGAGTTATTTGCTGGTTTGGTTCGCCGATGTTGATGGTCAATTCTGAGAAAGTGGCCTTGCCGACCAGACCGCGAATCGTCGGGTATCCATCTTCGTCCAATAAATCGCCGGCCAGCTTTAATGTTCCGCTGGCGCGGCCGTTCACCGTGACATCAGTGCCGGGCACCAGGATTCTCAGCACTTGAGTTATATCGGCGCCGTTCATGGTGGCTTCAATCGTGGCCGGAAGTTTCTCTTTCGAAAGATCGACGCGCGCAACTATCAGTTGCGGCTGCTGCCCCAATAATCCGGTGGAAGTAAGCGTGACGCTTAGCTGCTTGTTCTCGGTCCGGCCAACGATAGCCACCTTCCCGCCTGGCTTACCGTTCACAGTTACGTCGCTGCTTTCGGCATCAAAAGAGATCGCGTAGCTCGCAACGTCGGCGCCCACTCCTGACGCTCTTAGGTTTTTGATTGTGGCTGTGCCTGCCACTTGCGGCAGGTTAGGACGATTGGCAAACGCTTGCAGCCGCTCCAGCTGAACACGTTCGCCGCTGGCAGTCAGGTCGAACGCCTTCGTCTTAATGTCGTACTTACCAGATGCACTGATGCGGCCTGCGTTGAAATCCAGATCGACGCGGTCGACATCGACTGACGATCCGCTGAACGTCGCGTGCGCGGTCAGGCTTTGTAGCGGTTCACCGGCCAGACGCCCCTGCGTCGAACGAATGTCAGCGACACCGCTCATCGCGTTCGGCATTCCGGTGATTCGTATCGTGCCGGAGACATCGCCTTGCGTGTCGCCAATCTGCTCGCGCGTTTCTGCACTGAAAGGCAACGCGACCACCAGATTGCCCAGGTTCATGCGATCGAGAGTTGCATCGATCGAAGCATTGTTTTCACCGGCTCGCGGCACGACCAGCGAAAATTGCGCGCCGCCACCGCTGGCCTGGGCCAACCGTCCTTCGCTGACCCGCGTTTCAGTTGAGGTTGATGAAATGTTCGCAGTCAGCGAACCCAGATCCCTTTGATTAATGTTAAGCGAGCCCAACTCGGCATGTCCGTTGACGATTGGATCTTTCAAGGCACCGGTAAGGGTGCCGTTGAAAGCCAACTTGCCCCCGAGATTAATTCCGTAAGTTCGAAACTGCTCGTCCATATCCGAAAGCGCGCCGGAAGAAATTAATAAACGCTGTAGTTCTGAAGCATCAGTTGAAGAGAGGGCAACGCGGAGATTCGACGCCGGTTGTTCGATCGAGAATTGACCCGACGCCGTTAGGGTCGTGGCCGCGGTTTGGAGGTTGGCCCGTTGAATTTGGAACAGGCCGTGATCGGCAGTTATGGCCACCTCGCCCGACAACGATGCGACATCGGTTCCCGCGGGCGCCGCTCCGGCCAGTTGCGCGGTAACTTTGCCCGTGGCGTTGGCGAAGTCGGTTCCCGTGAACGCGAGGCTGGCCGTGCCCGTCGCTTTGCTACTGATCGGAATTGCGCGTCCCGCGAGAATCGCAATCAAACCGCCGACATCAAAACTATTGAAATCAGCGTTAACGACTGAGGCGCCGTTCTTTTTTAAAGAGATAGTTGCATTGCCACTCGCTCGGCCGTCCAGGGCCTCGGCCACAAAATTGTTGACTTGAACTTGATCGCTCGAGGCGACCAGCGATGCGTGCGCTGGTCCAAGTTTCATCTGGCCCAGCACGCCGCCGCCCAGACTCAAATCCGCGCTCGCGCGGTAGCGACCAGAAGGCTCGAGCGTGAAGGCGGGCCGCGCGAGTTTCACGTTTTCGACGCTGCCGTCTTTCAGCTTTACATTGCCTGCGTCGATGTCGCTGGTTGTTCCCTCGACACGCCCTTTGCGCACGGCCAGACGAACCCCCGCGATGTTAATGCTGCCGGTCTGGGCGCCGAATGCATTTGCTTCGCCAACCTGGACCTGTTGCACCGTGACATTCGTTACGTTGCCATCACTTTTAATATCGATCGCCCTGGCGGTGACGCCGTTGACGGTGGTTTCGCCGGACTGAATCTTTCCGGCTTTCGCAGTCGCGATCGTCGCGTTGGTTTTTCCGTTCTCGATTTTGACGCGCAGATCGTTCGCTTGAATTCCGTTCTGGACCTTCGCAGTTGAACTCGTAAGGCTGCTGCCATTGAATTGCGGCGCGGAAGCAGTCAACACACCGTCGCGATACTCAGCCCGCGCGTCGCGCAGGATCAATCCGGTAATCGTGGTGCCATAACTCTTCTCGGCCGCCGCGCGCAGTTCGCCGACCCAGCGAAAATCTGAGCCAGTGCCCATGACGCCGCCAGTAATTTGAACAGCGTTCAATTGAAAGTCGCCGGCTGTTAAGAGTTGGGCCACCGCGCGTCCATTGAAATCGTACGACTTGCCCTGACCTGACCCCTTCGCGGAAACGTTCAACGCCTGGAGCCGCACACCATCAGCCGCGAGGGCGTCAGACTTGATGCTGCCATCAATTTGATAATGATCGCCGTCACCCGTCACTGTGCCGACAAAGTTGCCCGCGCCGCGCAGCGTCGTGCCTGTCTGCAAAATATCGGAAGCCTGAGTGAGATCGACTGTCGAGGTGACATTCAGCGTATATCTCAGATTCCGCCAATCGCCCATCACGCCCTGCAGGTGTGTTTCGGCGATGGGAGAACGCAAGGTCAGGTCTTGAATCTCGGCGCGGATTTGA
>DASWQK010000335.1:0-4786 GCA_036403735.1 Pyrinomonadaceae bacterium | reverse complement strand
TCATGTACAGCGCGAATCGATAAACGTTGCCGTGCCGCCGTCGATACAATTCGGCAAACGCTTCCTTGTCGCCGTCGAAGAGACGTCGAACCAGTTCGATGTCGGTTGGTACTGACGCCTTCATCACCACATTCATCGTAGCAGTCATGGTTAATTATCGCGGCAGAGCCGAAAGGTTCCACAAAACTCCAGGCTCGCACTCATTTTTCATTCATTGAAAGGGAACTGGCGGCTCTCAATTCGTAAAATGAGCTCAGCCAGGGCGTTTTGCGTCGATTCCTGCACTTCCGGAGGGTACGAGAGTATTCGAGCATGCCGCTCGAACTCGTCCAAGTCGAGAATTTGATATGAGAAATCAGTTTGCACAAGCACGTCGATATCCAGGTCTACGTAAGTCATTAACGAACCCTCGATGATTGGCGGCAAATTGATGTTGCAGTACCAGAAGCGGGTCTCACCAGTGTCTCTGAGAAATCGGAACACGTTGTACCACTTATCCAGCCAATAATATTCAACCGTCCGAGTTCCCAGCGGGATGTGTCCGAGCTGCGAGTGATGAACTTCAATATCAAATTCTGCTTCGAGGACCATGAGCGAGCCGTCGCGGCGCGCCAGCTGTGCGCTCCAGTGGCGGTATTCAGTGCCGTCATATTTAAGGACGCGGACGGTGACAGGTGTGACGGTAGTTTCGGCGCCGCTCATTAGTATGGGTCAATCGCGCGCTATTGCAGGTTGTTCCGGCATCTGCTCACCAACCAATTGCAAGAACACATCTTCCAGGTTTGAGAGACGAATCATGCGGCGCCGGCCTTCGTATTCCTTCATCAATGGCGTGAGGATTTCAGCCTCGGCAGCGAAATAGAAGTGAGCGTTATTTCGCGCCACTGCACTGATCCCATTGCGGGTCGTATCTAACGGCAAATCTCCAACATCACGCACCTCGAGGGCGTAGCGAGAGACCTTCGACAGCACGAGGTCCCGCGGTGTGCCGCTCGCCAGAATGTGGCCGCGGTCCATCACCACCAGTCGTTCGCAGAGCTTTTCAGCTTCCTCCATATAATGCGTTGAAAGCAGAATCGTCACGCCACCGACTCGGCGCAACTCTTCCAGCTTCTGCCAGATTTCCTGGCGAACCTGTGGATCGAGTCCGGTTGTTGGCTCATCAAGGACCAGCACGCGTGGGTTATGAAGCAAGGCACGCGCAATCATCAACCGGCGCTTCATGCCACCGGAGAGTTGTTCGATTTTTGCGTCAGCGCGATTGCCCAGACCGATGAAGTCGAGCAGCTCTGCTGCTCTGTGCGCAGCTTCCTTTGCCGCAATTCGATAATAGCTGGCATAGACGATTAGATTCCGGCGCACGTTGAGATCGGGATCGAGGTTATTGTCCTGCGGCACCGCGCCAATCAAGCCCCGAATTTTGCGACCTTGCGTTCGCACATCCAAACCCTCAACCAGCAGCTGGCCGGAAGTCGGCGGCGTCCGACATGCGATCATGCGCATCGTCGTGGATTTGCCTGCTCCATTGGGACCCAGCAAGCCAAAGGTCTCCCCGGGCCTGACAGAGAATTCTATGTCGTCAACGGCTTTTCGGTTGTTGTAGATCTTCGTTAGATTACGGGCGATGACGACTTCAGAGTGAAGAGCGCCAGACGTGGAATCATTGGCGGCGAAGCGAGAAGCTTCGGGACTGGGAGATTCAGAAGCGTTTGTCTTTGGGTGCAGCGAATCCAACATGTTTTCATCTACACCCAAAGCCAGGGAAGTGACTTACGCCTTCGCCGCAGAAGTCTTTTTCCAATCGGCGAGGAAGGTCTCTTGTCCTTTGTCCGTTAACGGATGTTTGAGTAGTTGCTGAAAAACTTTGAAGGGCATCGTGGCGATGTCCGCTCCCATGCGCGCAGCTTCGATAACATGAATTGGATGCCGCAAGCTCGCCGCCAACACCTCGGTCTTCCATTCATAGTTATCGTAGATCTCGATGATCTCTTCCAACAGCCGTAAACCGTTGTCACCGATGTCGTCCAGCCGACCCAGAAACGGACTGATGAACGACGCGCCCGCTTTTGCGGCGCACACAGCTTGCGCTGAAGAAAAGCAAAGCGTCACATTCACCTTGATTCCTTCATCGTTAAGAATTCGCGTGGCCTCTAATCCCTCGAGGGTAAGCGGACACTTCACGACAACGTTCGGCGCAATCTTCACGTACTCACGACCTTGCTTAATCATCTCGTCGCGATCGTTCGTGGTCGTCTCTGCTGAGACGGGCCCGGACACAATCTTGCAGATTTCCGCAATGTGCTGCTTGAAATCCACACCGCCTTCTTTTGAAATTAGCGTCGGGTTGGTCGTGACGCCATCTGCCAGACCGAGCGCCGCTGCCTGTCGAATCTCGTCGAGGTTCGCCGTATCGAGAAAGAACTTCATAAACTCCTCCTGGTTTTCTGCTTTTTAGACAATATAAGCGAAACGTGAACGGATTTACAGTCGGGATAGCGACAGCACTACGAAATCATGCCCGATACCGTTTATGCGATGACGATATCGGTTAGCGAGTTCGCGAACGTCACGCAGTTGACTCACACACAGGTCAGACGTCCACGTTGGAACAGCAATTGCGCTGCTGATCAATGAAAACTCTCTCCTCAGGTTTCCCAGAGAAGGAGAATCAGCCATGAAGAATCTTAAGATTAGCCGTCTCGCATTGATTGTATCGCTCGGTTTGGCTTCCGTTAGCCTCGTCACCGCCCAGGACGATCGGCGCGGTCGCCATGACCAGCGTAAGTCGGACAATCAACAGCAGACAACAACCCAACAACAACCACGCAATAACGATGATCAGCAACGCCGGCAAGCTGATGAGCAGCGTCGCAGCAGCGAGCGCCAGGCGCAGGAGCAACAACGTCAAGCGGATCGCCAGCGGCAAGATCAGCAGCGCGCTGAAACGGAACGACGAGGTCAGGAGCAGCGAAGGGCCCAACTCCAAAATCAGAAGCAGCAGGATGGCCGCCGTTTCGATCAGGAAAGACAGGCCGAAGAACAAAGACGAGTTGCCGACCAGGGACGTGCTGAACAGGAACGCCGCAATCAGGAGATGCAGCGTCGAAAGCAGGAAGACGGCCGCCGTTTCGATCAGGAAAGACAAGCCGAGCAACAAAGACGAGCTACCGATCAGCAGAGACAAAGTCAGGAACAGCAACGGTTGCTCGAGCAACAGCGGCGCCAAAATGAAGCGCAGCGTCGCGTGAATAATCCACAGAATCAGGATTGGCAACGTCGCAACGACGACCAGCGACGGACCCTGGAAGGGCAGCGAAGAGTACAACCGCAACAACAGGATGCTCAGCGTCAACAGTTGGAGCGACAGCGTACCGATCAGCAACGCCGCAATAACCCAAGCGATCGTTTCGGCCGGGATGCGCGGGATAATAACCGTCTGAACGACCAACAACGCGCGGATTGGCGGAACAGGGAATCGCAGTCGTGGCGTCAACGGCAAAACGATTTTCGCCGGCGCGATGATGAAAGGCAACGCCAATGGCAACAGCGTCAACAGTATCTGCAGCAGCAGCGACGAATAAATCAGTGGCGTTTCCAACAACAGTATTGGGAGCGCTTGCAACGGGACCGGATCCGCTTGCAGTCGTTCAGCTATTACGACTACGGCGATCCAATCTATCGCTATTCTCGAAACGGCAGCTACTACGACTTGAACCAATACGGCGCTGATCTACTTCAGCGGTCGATCAACGACGGGTACGAAGAAGGATTCCGGGCCGGACAGGCTGACCGTCAGGACGGATGGCAATATGATCCGGAAAACTGCGATGCATTCCAGGACGCGACCTTTGGCTACGACGGATATTACGTAGACGTCAACGAGTATCAGTACTACTTCCGCGAAGGTTTTCGTCGCGGATATGAGGATGGATACTATGGCCGCTACCAGTACGGAACGTACTCAGGCGGGAAGTATGCAATTCTGGGAGATGTGCTGAGGGTGATACTCGATCTGAGCCGATACTAGAGAAAGAGGGCCACAGGCTCCTCTAAAACAATCAGCCCGGTTAACAGCAATGCTAACCGGGCTTTTCTGATGCTGATGACCGAATCAAACCTAGTTGGTTTAGAGGCGGGCTACTGCCCGCCGATCACGAAATAGTCACTTGGCGGGCGGTAGCCCGCCTCTAAACGGTGAGTAAGAAGTCCGGTCACGGCACTGTTTCTGAAACGACTCGTGACGGGTCGCTAATATTCCCGGCATTGTCGACCGCCTTGACGTAATAGTAATAGGTCTTCCCGGTCTCAACCTTCTCATCCGTGAAAGTTGTCTTCGTGTAGCCCGTTGGAGTCAACTTCGTCCACTTGTCTTTCGGAAGATACGGATCGGTTGAACGATAAAGGACATATCCGGCTAGGTCCGGTTCAGAGTTCGCATACCAGAAAAGCGCGATCCTTCCGGGCGCTCCTTGAGCCTGTAAGCTTTCCGGAGCAGCTGGCTTGTACGTGTCGGCCTGCGACAGCTCAATCGTATTCGAATCAAGACTCTCAACCTGTTTACCTTCGGTCCCTAATGAAACCGATCTAATAAAGTAAACATACTTTTCGCCGAACTTGAATTTCTTATCCGGGTACTGTGTGGCGGTGAGCGGCTCTGGATTCAAAGGCTTTGGTTCCGCTTCCGGCTGGGCAGCATTGGTTCTATAGACGTTATAGCCCAGCAGGTTTACCGGCGTCGACCCATCAATGTTCTTTGCCGGCGGGGCCCACGTGAGAGTGATTGCCG
>DASWQK010000334.1:0-4146 GCA_036403735.1 Pyrinomonadaceae bacterium | reverse complement strand
TTACAAGCGCGCAGCCGGCGCTAGAGTCGTCCAAATTGGTGACTTGAGAATTGAGGACGTCACTGCGAGGCTCGACCAGGTTATCGCTCATGAAAATGATTATTGGGTACGCCTGCTGGACGCAGGGTTTATGCCTTACGCAGAAATTCTGCAGGCACTCAAAATAGTTCCTGCCTTGAAAACGGGGCGATGGACCTTCGCAGATTCGGAAGGCAAACAGTTCTCGCTCGACATTCAACCTGTAGCCGCAGACGAGAAAATTGATTGGATATCTGCGTCGCCCGAGTTGCCTCTTTACCGGCAGCGCCCCGATGAGCAGTTCTGGTTCACGTACCTGCCGGAAGCGCAAACAGTTTATGTGAACTTCCGCGGTTACCGCGAGTCTTTCGACAAACACGCCGATGAATTTCTTAGCGCCATCAAAGAACACTCTCCCCGGCGCGTCGTGATTGATATGAGGCAGAATCGTGGCGGAGATTTCACCAAGGTGCGGGGCCGGTTATTGCCCGGTCTTAAACAGAATTCGCTTTTGCGAAAGCCGGGAGCATTGTTCATTGTGACGGGCCGTGCAACGCAATCCGCCGCTGTCGTTAATGCCATCGACTTCCGAAAAGAAATGAGTGCCATTATTGTCGGAGAACCCACGGGCGGGCGGCCCAACGGCTACTCAGAGCACGGAGACTTCAAGCTACCGAACTCGCACTTGGTGGTGGGTTACTCGTCGCGGTACTACAAATTTCAGGACCAGGAGACACCGGCCGTGATGCCTGACAAGTTAATCGAACCGGATTGGGACAGTTACAAGTCGGGACGCGATCCGGTTATGGAATGGATTCTGGCTCAACCATTCCCGCTATAAGACGGTTACGCCGGCATCCCGGTGCAAGCGGCCGGATCAGACAACTGCCGAATTCTCACCTTCTCGTGTATCATACCCGCGCTTTTCCAATCCCTTGATTCGTGATCTGGGTTCAGCCGCGTGCTGAACTTAGAAGGAGTAAGAACCCGATGTTAAGAAAGTCCCTTCTGATCTTTTCTATTCTTTGTGTTGCCATTCTGATCGGATGTAGCAAGACCGAGATGAGCAACAGCAATTCTGGATCGACTACAGCGTCATCCGGCGACAAAGTTGGTATACCTGAGTGCGACGACTATTTAACGAAGTACGAATCCTGCACTCCGAAGGTGCCGGAAGCCGGACGCGCAGCCTACAAGTCGGCCGGCGAGCAGCTGCGGGCTTCGTGGAAGAAGGCGGCAGCAGAGCCAACGACTAGAGGATCTCTCGCGGCCGCGTGCAAGCAAGCTATGGAAACACAAGCTGCTGCCTGGAAGATGTACGGTTGCGCCAATTAGTTCCTGGAAAATTGCGCAGGAAGTAAGCGCATGGACTTACTGAGGTTCTTTGTAAGCAACCTGGCCATCCGACCTGTCGTCTAACCTGCGCTTCAAATTAACGCGAACAAGGGATGCGGATTTACGTCGCATCCCTTGCGTTCCGCTTGCTCTTAAACTCTTGGCCTCCGGGCCGGCTCTCGATATAATCTCGCGCCATGAAAACACAAATCTATCGCTCAATCGCTGTTGCTCTCCTCGTGTTGTTTTTTGCTCAGTCATCGTTTGCCACGTGCGGTGGCGGCGGTGGAGGTGGCGGCGGAGGTATGGCCAACAGTGGCGGTAGTGGCGGAGGCTCGAATGCTCCGGTGTACATCGTGCCGTGGAAACCACCATCAACTCCGCCGGCTGGAGGTTTGGTGCTTTACTGGTTCCCAGCTTCGCAAAAAGAGATTGACAATTCGAGCTTGAAACAATCGCGGATTCTCTCGCTGTATGCTTCGCAGTGCGTCGCTATGCAGGCTGCCAAGACTGACCAGTTACCGAACGCAGACAAACTGATTGGCGAATCAAAACTGCCGGTCGCGGTGCTGGCGAAAGCTGACGGCACGCCCATCAATAAGGTCGAGAACAGCAGCGGCAAGTTGAAAGTCACTGACGTCGAAAAGCTCGTCGATACCGAGATGAAGCAGCGCGACAGCGCCCTCGATGGTCAGATGAAAGATGCTGCTGGTAAAGTGAAAGCCGGCGACAAAGACGGTGCCGTAGCTGAGTACAAGGCGGTGCTCGATCAGAAATGCCTGTTCCCCAAGAAAGCGAAAGAGGCACAAAGGCAACTGAAAGCGCTCGGCGTCGCAGATATCGCGACCATTGGGCCAGCGCCAATCTTTGAGCGTCGTCAAAGCGCAATCATCGAGCGCACGATGAAGCAAGGGCTGCTCGCGGAATTGAATGCGAACTATGTGGCGGCCAACAAACTTTATATGCGCGCGCACTTAATGGACCCGGCCGATCCAGTGCCGCTGCGTTTTCTCGGCGAGAACTATCGTCACAACATCGGCGCCTGGGACAAAGCCCGCGAGGTCTTTAATCAAATTCTTGAGATGCCCGCTGATTCGCTTTCGCGTTCGGTTGCCTTGCACGGTCTTGGCAAGATGACGATTCACGATGGCGAATTCAAAAAAGGTTTGGCGCTAATGGAGCAAGCCGTCGCGGAATATCCGCTCGCGCTTGCATATCGCAACCTGGCCGTCTATTGGAATTCAGAAGGCCAGCCGGCCAAGGGCAACGAGTACACCCAAAAAGCTTTAGAGCTCGATCCAAAAGATCCTTACAATCTCGTATTTGCAGCCGTATTCATGGCGGCGAATGGAAAGAAAGAAGAGGCTCTGAAGATCGCCCGGGCCAACATGAACCTGATGCCGGCGTCATATAACCTGGCGGCGATCTTTGCGCAGAATGGTCAGCGCGATAAAGCGCTTCAAATGCTGCGTCGTCACTTCTACCAGTACGAGCGTTATCAATCGGTGCGCGCGAAAGAGATGATGGAAGCACGCGTCGATGCGGTGTTTGAATCGATTCGCGCCGATCGCGAATTCGTGGCGCTGACTCGGAATGCTGATGGCCGTCTGCCGATTCCGATGAAGGGCATGCCGGCGACTCAGGCGAGTCCGAATCGGTAGTCTCTAATCTGAATCTCAGATCTGAAATCTGAGATTACAAAATCAAGAGGCGGGCTGCGGCCCGCCTTTTTTGTTTGTGCTTGACTATATGTCCTACATTGCAGTACAAATAGGCGCATGGTGAAGAAGGCAAGCAATTACATCGGTGAATTTGAAGAGCTGGTCCTGTTGGCGATTCTCAGCCAAGGCGATAACGCGTATGGGATGACAATTCTTCAGGCGTTAAAGAGCGCGACCGATCGCTCGATCGCTATAGGCTCTCTCTATACGACTCTTTCCAGATTGGAAGAGAAGGGACTTGTTGAGTCGTGGGCGGGGGATCCTACGCCTGAACGGGGCGGACGAGCTAAGAGACACTACCGGGTCAAGGGTTCAGCGCAAATGTTATTGAGACAAGCCGACCAAGCTCGACAGCGACTTCTAAACTTGGAGCAGCTGAGGCAATCCTAATGTCGAAAAAGGAACAGTACGCGGCCACCCGTTTGATGGAATTGATGGATTATTGCGGTGTGCATTCGCGGGAGCAGGTGGAATCCCATAAGGGGTTTCAACGCATCGTCGATTCTTGGATGAATCACGACGACAAGTTTAGAAGTTCATTTCAAAATCTTAGAAATATGGTGGTTCATAACCGCACGCCTTGGGAAGCGAACCTAGGTGATTGCTTTAGTTTTGCCGTTTGGTCGTTGTGGAGGAAATACGAACCTACAATGGATCTTTCGTTGAGCGCGCCGCGTCCTCCGGCGAACGCCGAATACCTTCTTTATCTGCTTCTTCCGAAAGAGGATCAGGAGGTCGCGATCGGAGATTTGGTCGAACTCTATGGCTCAATTCTCAAGCGCTTCGGCAAGAGGCGAGCGGACTTTTGGTTTTACAAGCAAGTTGCAGGTTCTTTATTGCCCTTACTTCGTCGCGCGTTGCTCAGAATCGGGTCATTGGTTTGGTTGAGTCGCGCAGTACGCCGACTCATTTCGTAAGAACTTTTGGAAGATTTCGTTATGCCTGACATTCAATACGTCTCGGACGAAAGTGGTGAGCCGACGGCCGTGATCGTGCCGATTGAATTGTGGCGCGAGATCGAATGTGAAAAAGAGACTGCCTATCTGCTCAAGAGCGAAAACATGAAGCGCCG
>DASWQK010000333.1:0-2012 GCA_036403735.1 Pyrinomonadaceae bacterium | reverse complement strand
CCCGATCCAAGTTTTAGATTCGACGAGGGACAATGCGCGACATTCGTCTGCGTGCGCGCGAGCGTTTCCATTTCTTCAGTCGCCAGATGAACACAATGGGCCAGCACCACGTGGGCGCCCGAGATTCCCAGGCTGTCGAGATAAGCAACGTTTCGTTTGCCGGTTTCGCGCTCGACGATCTCACATTCGCTCTTGTTCTCGGATGCATGCGTGTGAATCATCACGCCATGCTTCTTTGCGAGTTGAGACACTTCGCTCAACAATTCGCGCGTGCAACTGATCGCAAAACGCGGCGCGAAGCAGCAACGAATGCGTCCATTCGCCCGGCCCTGCCATTTCTCAATCAGGGCAACTGATTCATCAATCGAGGCGCGCGTATTTTCGTGCAACTGCGATGGCACATCGTCGCCTTTGTCCATCATGCACTTGCCGACGGTCGCGCGAAATCCAGTCTCCTCAACGACGCGCAGGACTTCTTCCGTGTGCCGAACGGTTTCCATAGTCAGCGCGCAGGTTGTTCCGCCTTTGATAAGTTCAGCAACGCCAAGTTGGGCGGATGCTCGAACTGAATCAGCGGTGTGCGCCGCTTCCATCGGCCAGACCCGTTTCTTCAACCAATCGATCAGTGCCAGATCGTCAGCCGCGCCACGAAACAGGGTCTGACAAAGATGAATGTGCGTCTGGATAAACCCCGGCAGCACTGCGCATCCATGAGCATCAATCGTCTCGTCAACATCGGCATTTATCGCTTCGCCGATTTCAGCGATGCGTCCATCGCGAATCAAGACATCACCGCGCACGATGGAGCTGCGGTCGTCCATCGTCACAATCCTGCCGTTTCGGATGAGAATTGATTCGGTCATGAATGAATTTTATGTCGCGTGAATTATGAGAGGATTGATGAGGGGCTGTAAAGGCTGAGGTTCTGTCGGCAAGGCGTGCAGAGTGCCGTAGGCACGAAATATTTATAGAACACACGTAGAGAAAATCATAAAGACGACTTGAGCGAATCCCGATACATCGGGATTCGCTCAAGTCGAAAGAAAGACAAAAGTGGCCTTTGTCTATAAACATTTCGCCGCTACGCGGCGATTTCCTGAAGCGCCCGCCGCACTGTTTCCATCACCTCTTCATGAGTCCGACCGTCAATCTTCCCCGAGGAAAGGTCTCGATCACGCTCGATAGCCTCAGCCACGGCAGTGCCTTCGTCGCCGCGCCGGGATTCACTGTCAATAGCTGGAGCTGGTGCGTCCAGATTCATTCTCATTTCCGCACAGTTTGTGTTTCGACAGCGAAGATGACCTTGTCGATCGCAGCATCGCAACAAGCGAAGACGGCGGCCTTAGCAAAAGGAGCCGCAGAATGCTGGTTCAGCAAGAACTCACTTTCGCGTATTACGACCGGCTCATCATGTTGCACGCAAACGCGCACATCCTGGTGAAGGTTATTGATTAGATCCCTAATTCGCGGAATTGCAGTAAACCCAGCCGGGTTAATAGCTCTTTGAACGGTTATCATAGATTTCTCCTGCGATTTAAAAACCAATCTTACTTCTTATCCGCTCCCGCCGCCGCAGCCTTCTTCGGTTCAGCCGCTTCGACGATTTCTCCAGGCACCGGCATGCCCAACGCGCGCTTCACTTCATTCCTGATTTTTTCCAGCACCAGCGGCTGGTCCTTCAAAGTTTGCTTCGCGTTCTCACGGCCCTGGCCCAGGCGTTCGCCCTTGTAAGAAAACCACGCGCCGCTCTTTTCAACTACCCGATGGTTGGAAGCCAGATCCAGCAGGTCGCCTTCACGCGAAATTCCTTCGCCGTACATGATGTCGAATTCAGCCTCGCGAAACGGCGGCGCAACTTTGTTCTTGGCAACTTTAACTTTCGTGCGATTGCCGACGACCCGATCGCCGTCTTTGATGTCGCAGGCTTTGCGGAAATTGACGGCGATAGTTTCGCAGTCAAATACCTGCTTCATTTTCATCAATCAGATTCGCGAAAAAATTGGCGTGATGTT
>DASWQK010000332.1:0-3076 GCA_036403735.1 Pyrinomonadaceae bacterium | reverse complement strand
GACACTGATTGACGGGGTGCTGGCGAGGTTTGCAGCAAGGGTCACGCGAAAATTAAGCGCCCTGAACATGCGAGTCATTGAACTTCCCGTCAATGCCGTGGAAGCGCTCGCCTCGCAAAAAGAAGTGCGTTACCTGTCACCCGATCGGCCAATCGCCATGCTTGGTCACATTGAAACAACGACCGGAACCGCGGCCGTGCGCGAGCAGACCAACACCTTGCTCGGCGGATTGATAACCACCACGACTGTCTTCGATGGCAGCGGCATTGCGATCGCGATTGTCGATTCGGGCATCAACGCCGGCCATTCCGCCTTCCGCGATCAGGCCGGGTTAAGTCGCGTAATTCTGAGTCGCGATTTCACGGGAGAGAATCGCACCGACGATCCCTACGGTCATGGAACGCATGTCGCTTCAATTGCAGCAGGCAGCAGTGAGATTTTCGCCGGCGCGTACACCGGCATTGCGTCGAATGCGAGGTTGATCAACCTGCGCATCCTGAATTCTCAGGGCGCCGGCACCACGTCAGGTTTCCTGGCGGCGCTGGATTGGATAATAACGTACCACGCGCTCTACAACCTGCGCGTAGTCAACATGAGCATTGGCACCGCGGCAATCGATTCATTTATGAACGACCCGTTATGCCAGGCAGTGCGCCGCGCTTCCGATGCCGGCATCGTCGTCATAGCCGCTGCGGGTAACAACGGCAAGAACTTGAGCGGCGAAAAAACCTACGGGCAGATCCATTCGCCCGGCAATGAGCCGGCGGCGATCACCGTCGGCGCGGCCAACAGTTTCGGGACTGATGGGCGCGGCGACGACACGGTCACTACTTATAGTTCGCGTGGTCCGACTCGAAGTTTTTGGACGGACGATAGCTCAATCAACCACTACGACAACCTGTTAAAGCCTGACATGGTTGCACCCGGCAACAAGATCATAGGCGCGGCGGCACCAAACAACCTGCTGCTCGCAAGCCATCCGGAATTGGATGCCAACGTCAGTCAGCTCACGACGAAACGCATGATGTACCTGAGCGGCTCATCGATGGCTGTGCCAATTGCCGCCGGAACGGCGGCGCTGCTGCTACAGGCCAATCCTAATCTGACGCCCGGTCTGGTGAAGGCAATCCTGATGTATACCGCGCAGCCGCTCGCCGGCTCAAATATGTTCGAGCAAGGCGCCGGTGAAATCAATGTTGAGGGCGCCGTGCGGCTGGCGAAATCGATCCGGACTGATCTTTCAATGTTCACGTCGTTGGGAGATCCAATGCTAACTGGTCCGCCGCCCGCGCCGGAAACGTCTGTTAACGGACAGACATTCTGCTGGGCCAGGGGTATTGTCCTGAGCCACGGTTACGCCATTAGTGACGATCTAATCGTCAAGTATCAGCGGGTTTACGGCCAGGGATTCGTGCTCGCCGACGGAATATCTGAAACTTCAACTACGCAGTCGATCGATCCTAACCGGATGACTGCTGGGGTGTCGCTGGGAAGCTGGATTGTAACGAGCGACGGAACGTCGATTGGCGAGGGAACACCGTTTCTGGATCTGAGTTTCTTGCTAAGTGACGGCTTACTGCTTAGCGGCGGCATCATGATTGGCGACGGCATCATGGTCGGCGACGGCATTATGGTTGGCGACGGCATTATGGTTGGAGATAGCACGTCGGCTGTTCTAAATGGCGATAACACCGCTTGCATGAGGTAACACTTTTCGAGTCGAAAAATTTAACGTCTTATAAAAATGAGCGTTGTGAAACTAGCAGTCCAAATTCATCTCTTCCCAAGTTGTTTTCATAGCCTAACCCGACAGGCTCGTTTGGATTCCACAGCCGCCTACGGCTGGTCTTTTCAAAACTGAGTTCTTTAGCCTCGGGTGCCCTCGTGGGATCCGGTGGGAGTCAGGTCGGTACGTAGCCTTCTTAAATCGTACCAATCACGACTTCAGAGAGAGGTGTCTCTACACGACGCTTCCTTCTGAACTCGTTGAGAAAACGAGGTGATAATGGATAACGGTTGCCCCACCGTAAAATGGATTGGTTTCTTTTTACTGCTGCTACTAATAGGCAGCTTCAATTTCATTCCGCAGCAGACTGGCGCTCAAGGGCCGTCACCGAGGGTGCACAAAATCTCGCCTGACCTGCTTGAACTCGCGCATGGCGCCGCGTCACAGCGCATCCCAGTCATCATCCAATTCAAAGGCCGACCCGGAGCGAGTTTCGACGCAGCTTTGTCGAAGAGTGGCGGTCACGTCAAAGCCGATCTGGTGAACTTCAATTCGCGGGTCATGGAACTGCCGGCCCCGGCGGTAGAAGCCCTGGCGGCGCGACCCGACGTCAGTTTTGTTTCCCTTGACCGAACAAATATTTCATTCGGCCACGTTTCCTTAACGACGGGAGCCGACGCCATCCGCACAACTAATGGGACCAATGCCTCGGGTCTGGATGGGACCGGCATCGGAATCGCAGTACTCGATTCCGGAATTGATACCGTCCATACGGCATTTCTTGATCGGAGTAACAACGGCCGGGTAGTCGTCAGCCGTGACTTTACCGGCGAAGGTCGCATCGATGATCCCTACGGACACGGCACCCACGTCGCTTCGATCGTGGCAGGCAATGGCCGCATCTCCAACGCCCAATATACCGGGATTGCACCGAATGCAAATCTGATCAATCTGCGAGTCCTGGGTGCAACCGGATCGGGAACTGTCTCGGCAGTTTTGAGTGCGCTTGATTGGGTGCTAACGAATCGCGTTACTTACAACATTCGCGTTGTGAACATGAGTCTCGGTGCTCCGGCAATCGATTCCTACAAAGACGATCCCGTTTGTCGCGCGGTGCGGGCCCTGGTCGATGCCGGCGTCGTGGTGGTGGCCGCGGTTGGCAACAATGGCGTAAACGGCGCCGGCCAGAAAGTCTATGGCCAGGTGCATTCGCCGGGTAACGAACCCTCAGCCATTACGATCGGCGCCGCGAACACGTTTGGCACTGACCAGCGGAGCGACGATGTCGTCGCGAGCTTCAGCTCGCGCGGGCCCACGCGCAGTGGATGGACTGATTCACTTGGCGCGAAA
>DASWQK010000331.1:0-7973 GCA_036403735.1 Pyrinomonadaceae bacterium | reverse complement strand
ATATCAAGCAGGCAGAAATCGGTCAACGCCCGCATTGTTTACAGCAAGGACTTCACCGGCGAAGGCACGACCGAAGATGCTTATGGTCACGGAACTTTCGTAGCATCGATGATCGTGGCCAAGAATGGTTCTTACGGCGGCATTGCTCCGGGAGCGAATCTGCTTAATCTTCGCGTGCTTGATTCAAACGGCGCCGGAAAGACCACCTCGCTGTTGAGCGCGCTCGACGCGGTGATGGCGAATCGCACGACCTATAACATTCGCGTGGTCAACCTGAGCCTGGGTATGCCGGCAGTTGATTCATACAAAAACGATCCGGTTTGCCGCGCCGTCCGTCGATTAGTTGACGCGGGTATCGTGGTCGTAACTGCTGCCGGAAACGACGGTAAAGATGCGACGCACCCAAAAGTCTTCGGACGCATTCATTCGCCGGGTAATGAGCCGTCCGCGATTACGATTGGAGCTACCAACTCGTTTGGCACTAACGGCCGCGGCGACGACACTGTAACAAGTTTCAGCTCGCGCGGACCGACACGCAGCTATTGGAAGGACGTAAAAGGTGTCAAGCACTATGACAACCTGATCAAACCGGATCTGGTGGCTCCCGGAAACAAGATCATTGGCGCCGCGGCTCCGAACAACGAACTGCTTTCGGAAAATCCGGATCTCTGCATCGATAAGAATACCGCCAATGGAAAAGGCAACATGCGTATGAGCGGTACTTCAGTCTCAGCTCCCATCGTTGCCGGCGCAATCGCGGTCCTCTTGGAAGCAAATCCAAAGCTGACGCCAAACATGATCAAAATGATCCTGATGTACACGGCTCAGCCTCTGGCCGGCTCTAATATGCTCGAACAAGGAGCCGGTGAATTGAACATCGAAGGCGCTGTGCGTCTGGCCAAGCTCGTGCGCACCAATCTCACTTCTTCAACAGCCGTTGGCTCTCCATTGCTGACTGGTCCAGCGCCTTCTGCGCAAACAACAATTGCGGGTCAGACCTTCAAGTGGTCGCAAGGTGTGCTTTTCAAGTACGACTGGGCGACGGGCACAGACCTGATCACCAAGTATCAGGGTGTGTACAGCCTCGGTGTGCTGATTAGCGACGGCGTCCTGGCGGGCGACGGTGTCCTGGCCGGCGACGGTGTATTGGCTGGCGACGCGAAGCTACTCTCAAGCGGCGTGCTGACTAGCGACCATATCATGTTGAGTAACGGCGGCACGATGGCTGACGGCACAATGATCGCAGACGGCACCATGATCGCTGACGGCACCATGGTCGCTGACGGCACCATGATCGCTGACGGCACCATGATCGCTGATGGCACCATGATCGCTGACGGCACTATGGTGGCCGATGGCACCATGGTGGCCGACTCGCGCAAGGGAGATAACACTATCTGTATGTCGCTTGAGTAATCTTTTTTCATTAGTAAGAAGCGCCATCCGAATTCCTACCGTTTTTCACTCCGCTCCTTAAATCAATCGGCTACAACATCTTAATGGTTCACAACAGCCGCTTAAACTGGCGGCTGTTGCAGTTTCTGATCGACGCGTATCGAAAGGCTATGGTATGTTCCGAGCACGCTGCGGCTGAAAAGTGACACGGATTCAGAGTGTACTCATATGCATGGTCTATCAGTTCGCGGTATGATCGCTCATAGGATCGATTCTGGAAGTCTTCCGATTGGGCAAGAACAGCCAATTCTCTGACGACGCGGTCGTTGATCTCGCAAAAGCGCGCTCCAAGCTGCGGTCGCGGGCCGTTAAAACCTCGCCGACTTCGCTAAAGAACGAACTCGTTGAAATCAATCTTCTTCTCGACAAGGGTTTCTCGATCGAAGCCAGGTCTCGACTCTCCGAGCTGATTTCCGCTGCTCGTAACGAGGCTGAAGTTTTGGCTGAAGGCCGCCTGGCATTATCCATTGCGTTAGAGATGCATGGCGACTACAGGATGTCTTTGCAGGCGATCGCGATGTACGAGCCTGAAGAGGCTAAGGCTAACTTGCCGGGTGAGCTGACGCTTAAACTGCGCGTGCAAGTTGCTGTCGCTTACAACTATTGCGGCGATCATCCAAAAGCAATTTCGCTGTTGAAAGCTGCACTCCGGGACGTGCCCAACGAACCGTCAGCGGCAGGCGTCTACACCGCGTTAGCACGGGCTTACCGAAGCATCAACGAATATCCAATCGCCCGCGACTACTCGGAAAAAGCGCTGGCAGTTTACCGGCAGAGCGGCAACTGGCGCGGACTTGCGGAAGCTTATTTCGGCATCGCGGCGACAGATCATCAAGAAGCACGAAACGAAGCAGCTCTGGCTAATTTCGACCAGGCCTTAAAAATAATCGGCGATCATCCGGCGACGTTTTTGCTCGGGAAGATTTACTCGAACATGGCGGCTGCTTGTTGGTGGCTGAAGCACCCTCAGCAAGGTATCGCGTACCTGGAAAAGGCGATTGGCTATTACGAACATTCCGACCACCTCATGATGGCGGCGGCTGCTTATAACAACCTTGGGATGAACCTCAGCCTGGTGGGCCAATGGGACCGCGCTCACGAGGCGTACGAGCACGCGCTTGCGCTCATCAAGCAAGTCGATGAGCACGACGAAAAAGTCCCGATGGCTCTGGATTCGCTCGGCGAGCTGAGCATGCTGCGCGGCGATCTCGACGGGGCGAAAGATTATCTCGAGCGCGCGGTAGCGTTAGCCTCCGGGGGAACCAACAAGTGGTACGCATGTCAAACGTTGCGGACCATGGCGCGCTGCCACATTGCCACCGGTGAAACCGATCTGGCAGTGGTCGATGCTGGTCGGGCCCTGGAAATTGCTCAACACATTGGCGATCTTCATTCTATCTGGGAGTCGAAGTTACTTCTCGCGGAAAGCTATTTGAACGAGGGCGATCTTAATGCTTGCACGGCGAAGCTGAACGAATTGTCTGAACAGAGCTCCGATTCACCTACCGCCATCGGTTTGACCGGCGAAGGCCATCGATTGCAGGGCCTGCTCGCCCTGGCCAAATCAGAAGTCCCGGCAGCTACTCAGCACTTTGGCCGGTGTGTTTCCATCTTCGAGTTGCTTGGCGATCGCTATCGCACGGGCCGCGCACATCTTGATCTCGGTCGCGCTTACATGCTCGCGCAATCAGATTTGGCTGCCGAGCACCTGACGCGCGCCGTCAACATCTTTCGCGAGCTTGGCGCGCGACGCGATCTTGAATTCGCAGAAGCCGCGCTAACCGAGCACGATCAAACTCCGCCACAGCAGGAACGGCGACGCGAAGCCGCGATCCAATTGATCACTCTGCGACTGGCTGAGGCTGTTGCTTCGCGAGCATTGCTATTGCGAGAACTTGCGGCGGTGATTCGCCAGGAGACTTCCGCAAAGCGAGTGATGGTTCTTGAACCTGACGAAGAACAGAAACAAAAGATCGTGATTGCTCACGGGTACGAGGGTGATGAAGCCAATGCCGTCACCGACGATTTATCCGCAGCCGAAACAGCCGTAGCTCGTGAGCGGTTCGCAAAGAAGCACGATGCAAAGATAATCACCCTGAAGTCAACAAACTCGTTGCCTGCCACGCTCTTGATCTCGCCGCGTGATTCCGCGGAGCTTTCAGGCGGGCTACCGCTCGATCCTTTGCTCCGGGTCGTCGAGCTCGGCATGGACGTGTGCGCGTTGCGCGCGAGGACATCAACCGGACAAGGCACAGACAATCACAGTGGTAGCGCAGGCACGGGCCTCCTCCCAGGCTTCATTCACTCCAGTCCGGCGATGACGCGTTTGGTTGAAGAGGTCCACAAGATTCGATCGTCTGATGTGACGGTGCTGGTCACCGGCGAATCCGGAACCGGGAAAGAACTGGTTGCCCGCGCGATTCACGCGCTGTCTTCGCGTCGTGACAAGATCTTCGTGCCCTTCAACTGCACCGCCGTTCCGAAGGAACTCTCTGAAAGTTACCTGTTCGGACATCGACGGGGTTCGTTTACCGGAGCGGTTTCAGATTCGCCCGGCGTGATTCGGTCGGCCGGCGGCGGAACGCTCTTTATTGATGAAGTTGGCGACCTGCCGCTTGATGTGCAGCCAAAACTCCTGCGGTTTTTGCAGGAGGGAGAAATTCAACCGCTCGGTGAACAGAAACCGACGCACATCGATGTTCGGATAATCGCGGCGACGAATACGGATCTCGAAGAGTTAGTGGCCCAGGGTAAATTTCGCGAAGATCTTTATTATCGTCTGAACGTAATTCGCCTGCGCGTTCCGCCGTTGCGAGAGCGGCGTTCAGAGATTCCCACGATCGTGAATTATTACATCAATCATTATTCATCAAAGTTCGGCCGGCACGACATTCAGGTCACGCCGCAGGCGGTCGATCTCCTGATGGTGGCGGATTGGCCCGGCAATGTGCGTCAGCTCTGCAATGAAGTACAGCGAATCGTGGCCCGCGCAGAAAATGGAAATCTGATTACACCCGAGCAATTGTCTCCCGAGCTGCGCCAAATGGGAGTGCCGACGGTGCCGCCGTCGAGCGTCAGTGTGTTAAGCACATCAGCAAAGGGTCGCTCCGAGGTTGTCCCACTTGAGAACGTTAGTCTGGCTGAAGCATTGGAGGAAGTAGAGCGTCGGATGATCAGCGAGGCGCTTCGCCGGCATAAAGGAAATATCTCACGCGCTGCTCGTGAGCTGGGCCTGACGCGCCGGGGTCTCTATCTAAAACTCGATCGCTACAACATCACGGATCGTGAGGGCACCAACGATTGATCGCACTTTCAAGATCGTTTCCGGACGCCAATCATTCTTAGCGCCCGATTGATCACCGCGTTGGCCTCCGGAACTCTTAGCAATCCCACCACCGCAAAGTATGTGACGCCGTAGGGCACGAGGACTAGCGCGGCCACAATTACCGGATGTCTCGATCCGATTAGAATCTTAATCGCCCACGCTACTCCCGCGCCGGCAAACGCTCCGGCCCACAACTTTCCGACAAACGGCAACGCTAACCCTGTGCGCCCGATCCTTCGATTCAGGGTGCGGCGCAAGAGGGCGAATTCGACCCAGCCGGCGATGCCCGCGGATACCGTCAAGCCCGCGACTCCCCATTTCGGATCGATCCCGAGCAACGGCGGTAGCGGGATCGCAAACAGATAGCCAAGCGTAGTCGTGAGAGTCACTCGCACGATTGCGTATCGCAGAGGCGAGCGCGTGTCGTGCAGTGCGTAGTATGTCGACGCGTAGAGACGGCCGAGCGTCGAAGCCAGCAGCCCAACCGTTGATCCCGCCAGAATTCCCCACACATACCTTGCATCTGCGTGCTTGAACTGACCCGTCTGATACAAACACGCCGTTATGACGTCGCCCAGGGCGAGCATAGCCATCGAAGACGGAACGATGAAAACTGCAATTCGCCTCAGTCCCGCATCAAGTCTGCGCCTTAACTGACTGGCGACCTCATCGGTTGTGCCAAGCGTGCTGGCCATCGCCGGCAGTTCGGCGGCCGAAATGGACATGCCAAATAAACTGACTGGCAAAGTGTAGAGGCTCTGTGCGTAAGTTAAAGCTGCAACAGCGCCGATATGAGGGACCAAACTGGCGAGCGCAGCATCAACGAATGCGCTAATCTGTACCACGCCGCGGCTCATGAACACGGGAAAGAAATTGCGAAGCACAGTACGCGCGTTCGCGGTCGCTATATCGAATACGGGTCGCAGTCCCCTGGCCAGCCACAGCACAGTTGGAAGCTGCACTGCGAACTGCAGTGCGCTCCCGATGACTGAACCCCACGCAGTGATTACGGCCAAATGCGCTTGAAAAGCAGCGAGTGCCGCGGGCGTTTGCTTATCTGAATGCCCGCCGAAGAAGACCATCGAGGCGATGATTGCAAGGTTCCAAACCACCGGTGCGGTGTACGACAGAAAAAACTTTCGATGACTGTTCAGAACTCCCAGACACCACGCCGACATCACTAACAATCCGGCGCCCGGAAAAAAGATTTGCACGAGGTGAATCGCCAGGTCCCTGCGTTCGCCTCCAAAGCCGATCGCCACCACGGAGATAATGTAGGGAGTTGTGAGTACTCCCACGAGCACAATCACCGAGGTTACCAGCGCGAGCAGAGTGAGCACGGCGCTGGCCACACGACTTGCTTCGCGCTCGTCCTTCCGGGCCAGTAAGTTCGCATAAACGGGAATGAACGAAGCAGAGAGTGCGCCCTCACCGAATACGTTTTGCAGGAAGTTGGGAATACGAAAGGCGGCGCTGAAAGCATCGGCAGCAAGTGAGGCGCCAAAATAATAGCCGAAGATTCGTTGCCTGATCACGCCGATAATGCGGCTGATCAAAATTCCCGCGCCCACCATGAATGCCGCGCGGCCCGTGCTCTCACCGCCTTCACTATCGGCGGTGGAGACACGCGGAAATTCGCCCGTCGCCTCGCCTACGACGTCGACTGTTTCACCGGAGATCTCTGCGGTATTGCGATCGTGCCTTAAGCCGCTGAGTGAAGACACGGGTTTTTGAGATTCATGCGCACCAGACTCAGAAGTGAGGTCTTGAGGTTCGTTTGAGTGATCTTCAGACGTGGGACTTTCGTCCGGCTCTTCGGTCATTGGTTACAGATTATACTCTTTGATCTTTGTCAGGAGCGTCTTATAACTAACGCCCAACGCCTCAGCCGCGCGCGACTTGTTGCCGTCACTTTGCGCCAAAGCCTCGGTGATCTTTTGTCGCTCAACCATTTTCACGGCGCGTTCGGCCGCCTCGCCTAAATTACCGGAAAGGTCGAAACCAAACGCTTTCAGATCGCGGGCGCCATCGCTTACCAGACCGAGATCGGCCGGGCGGAGTTCTGTTTCATCCGCAAGAATGCACGCTCGCTCAATTGAATTCTCGAGCTCGCGCACATTGCCTGGCCAGCGATGCGCGCGCAATGCCTGCAGGCTCGCGTCGCTTAAAGTGGCCTTGCGTCCACGCAGTTCTCTGCCGATCTCAGCAGCAAAATGGCGGGCCAATAGAAGCACGTCTTCTCCGCGTTCACGGAGAGGCGGAATATCGATGGGAAAGACCGCAAGTCGAAAGAAGAGGTCGCCGCGGAACTCGCCATGATCGACCGCGGCCCGCAGATCTTTGTTAGTAGCAGCAACGACGCGAACATCGACCGGCACCGGGGCGCGCCCTCCAATGCGATCTATCGATTTCTCTTCGATCGCGCGCAAGAGCTTCCCTTGTACTGCCAAAGGCAACTCGCCAATTTCATCAAGGAACACGGTGCCGCCTGAGGCCAATTCGAATTTGCCGAGACGACGGTCCGCAGCGCCAGTGAACGCGCCACGCTCGTGACCGAACAATTCGTTTTCAATCAGCGTCTCGGGAATTGCCGCGCAATTGATCGCCACGAATGGTTTGTCTCGACGATTGGACAAATGATGGACCGCGCGCGCAAACAGTTCTTTTCCAGTTCCGGATTCGCCCAGTAACAGAACAGTTGCTTCAGTTTGCGCCACGCGCTGCGTTTCGCCGACGGCGCGTTTTATGGCATCGGACTCGCCGACTATGCGCGGGAAGCCGTAGCGCTTCGACCATTCTTCGCGCAACAGAATATTCTCGGTGCGCAGACGCGATTGCTCTAAAGCTCGCTCAACCAACAACAAAAGGTGATTGGAATCAACGGGCTTCTGAAGAAAGTCGTGCGCGCCGTCTTTCATGGCTTGTACGGCTTCATCGATCGAGCCGTACGCCGTCATGACGATAACCGGAATGTCGTTGTCGGCGGTCTTGGCGGCGCGCAGGACGTCGAGACCTGATCCATTAGGCATGCGCAGATCGGTCAAGACGATCTTGTGAGGCACTCGTCCAATTTCAGTCATTGCCTCGCGGGCGTCCGCGGCTTCAGTGACAGAATAACCGGCGCGCTCCAGCGTCAATCGCAGGACGCGACGCAGGCTTTCTTTGTCTTCGACGAGAAGGATGTCAGGCATGA
>DASWQK010000330.1:0-3732 GCA_036403735.1 Pyrinomonadaceae bacterium | reverse complement strand
ACTTGGGCTCCAGCGCCAAACTGAAGAATGGCAGCGCAAGAACGAAGAATGGCAGCGCAAGAGCGAAGAGCGGTTTGCCAGGATTGAGGCGCAGCTAACTCAGTTGCCTGCGAAAATCGTGCAGGCAGTCCTGGATCAATTTCCAAGATTAAAGAAAGAAATCGGATTCAAATCGCCGAAATGAAGTAAGTCTAATCAGTCGGCGGCCGCGCTATTCTCTAACGCTGGCCAGGTAGAGTGTTTCTCATCTCGGCGCGGCCCGTAAGCGTCGTGCCTTTTTTTATGGCGCTGCGGTCTGGGCGTCGGCCGACACTGACGGCAGTTTCACAATCGTGTCGCGTTGCACATAAACGACGAATCGTTTGCCCTCAGGCAGGACGGCGTTCTCACCTCGTTTAAATCCATGCATCAATACAAGTGGCGCCGCCATCCAGAGCAAACCTCCGAGCACGATCATCTCGGTCGCAACCTGAGCGCCATGGCTGGTTCCCTTTATCCCATTTTCCCCCTGCGGGGATTCTCTTTGCGCCTGTATCGGCACGCGCGTAAGGTCAACGGCGACGACATCCTGCATGATCCATGAAAGCTTGCCGGCTTTGCCCCAATGCTGACCGCGCTTTGCCTGGACCACACGGCCGGTCACCAGCGAATTCTTTTCTATTACGGTCTGACCATCGACCCGGATTGGAACGATCACCCGAAAGCTGATCAGCTCTTCTGGTCTTACATCCAGCGAGCTGACGGTGTAGGCGGTTTCGATTTCCAGTGGCGTGCCCGCTGGGATCTTCAGTTCGCGCGTTGGAGCCGCCGGCGAAGCGGAACTCTCCGATTGTGACACCTGGACGGAATTTGCTGCGCCAGTTGTGGCGGCAGGAGACTGCGCCTGAATGGTCGCGATGACGAATAGATGTGTTAAGGCCAACGAAAGCGTTCTCTTCATGAAACTGCACCTCCTCGGGAATCGATGCTTCGCCGAAGAGGTGCAATTGAGAGGCCGCGATCTTTCGGATTGACGACGCTATTTCTTTTTCTCGTCGTCTTCTATTTTCCTCTTTAGGTACTTGGCGAGTTTCTCTGCCGATGATCTGAGACCGCGATTGGCTGAAGCTCTGTCCGATGAATCAGCATAGGCGACAACTCCGGTCCTCAAGTTCGTCACCGTCATCGAAGCCGACGTCGACTTTCTGAAGTCTGCGAGAATGAGCTTCTTCGCCCAGCCAGCTCCTTTTTGATCCGCCGTCCCTTCGATCGCAAAGTCAGCTTGAGATCTGTCCGCAACTATTAACAGTGGTACCTCCTTCTTCCTTAAGGCGGCAGCCAAGTAACTCTCGAAACCCTGGGCTTGCGGCTTATTGGGATCTTCATCTTTCATTGGCGCTATATAGATCTTCGAGTTGCGGGGAATAATACGAGCCTTGAATGGATCGTCGGGTGGTTTTTCCGGGTAAGTCTGCGATGCTGTCTTGTCCGATTGAGCCGTCGCAGTTTGCGCTATCGCTGTAGGCGCGAGCAGTACCAAACCGACTAGAAGGGTTAGAGGCGTAACAAGAAGGAGCTGGAAAACTCTCTTTGGCGGAACATATAACATTTTGATTTCTCCTTGGTGATTGAAGTGAGACTTACGAACGAACCGACTCATCTCAACAGAGAGCCGGCAACGTTCAACCGATCGGAAGAGTCCTACTCGTGGAAAACGGGAGAGAGAGTTGTTCTTAAAGCTAGACTTCGACTAATTCCTGCTTGTCTTCTTCGATTAAGTAGGGAGAGGTTGCCTCCGGTTTGCCGGCGTCGTCTTCAATAATCGCATTGATGATGGGTAAACTCAGCGAATGCTTCTTAGGGATGTTCGGAACGTTGTGACCCGCGGCGTAAACGGCGTGGCGCTCGTGGTCTTTGTACCAGTCGGCGAGGTTCGCGGTTTTGTGCATGTTCTCGATAATCTGCCGCCAGCCGACGCCGGTGTTGTAGGCGCAGAATGAAATCTCGCCTTCCTGAGTGCCGTAGGGAATGACACACATCTCGGTGCGGCGAAAATCGTAGTTGAAAAGATCCTGAAACCACATGCCTTCGACGCAGAGCACACGCCAGTTGTCGTTGGAGTTGGTGTCCTGACCGGCGCTGGTCATGCGATCGTTGCGATCGGAATTCGAGTTAGTCGAAGACGGTTTGAAGAGATTGATGATTTGCGAGATCGGAAAGCCCTCCGGCGCTTTCGAAGCGTCGAAGTTGCGCATGATCGCCATCCCGAGCTGCGCGTAAGAAAGCTTCTTGCCGCGCGCCGTGTCGGTAATCACCGCCACGTCTTTCATGAACTGTTCGTAATTGAAGAACTCAAACAGCGATCGAAAATCGCCGGTCGTCTTGTTCACGACGGCGAGCGTGAAGATGCCGCAGTTCGGATGGCAATTGCATGAAGACCAGCCCCACGGCGCGTCCGCCCCTTGCAGCATGTCCATTACGCTGGTGAAAGCTGAGTAAGACGACAGCGGATACCAATCACGCAAGGGCTGCATGCGCCCGTCCAGCTGATCATTCAAATCATTAGCCATGCCGGCGAGCGTGTAACGCCACTTCGTGCGCAGCTCATCAGAAATATCTTCGTCGCGGCCGGTGAACGAAACCGGTTGAAAGGCGATGGTCTGAACTTTGTCGATATTCTTCGCCGCGAACTCGACGATTTGACCGATTGCATCGTTGTTGATGCTGTTGACGATGGTCACGACCAGCGTGACTTTGATGCCAACCTTCGCCAGATTCTCAATCGCACGAACTTTCACGTCGAACAGGTTGCCGACGCCGCGATGTTTGTTTTTTTCTTCCCCGACGCCGTCGAATTGCAGATAGACGCCATGCTGGCCCGCGGCCTTCGCGGCTTTGCAGAACTCAATGTCTTCAGCGAAACGAATTCCGTTCGTCGCCGCGAGGATGCGATAGAAACCAATCTTCTTGGCATAAGCGACCGCGTCGAGATAGTAAGACGAGATCGTCGGTTCGCCGCCAGAGAACAGGATGATGACTTGTCGTTTCGGTTTGAATGAAACAGCCCGATCAAGAATCGCTTTCGTATCTTCGAACGTCGGCTCATGCACGTACCCAACCTGGTTGGCATCCATGAAGCAAGGGTTGCACATCATGTTGCAGCGGTTGGTAAGATCGACAGTGAGCACTGCGCCGCGGCCAAACTTAATATTCGAAGTTCCATGCTTGTGCACGTGCGAGTCTTCGGCGGCCTTAAAGTCACGACCGAAGAAGAGTGATTCAATGCGCTCGAGAAATGCCGGGTCGGTGGCCATTACATCAACAAACTCGCCGTGCTTCGGGCAAGTCTTGCGCATCACGACCTGACCGTTCTCTTCAACGATCTGTGCCTTGATTTCGCCCGGATGCTCGTTCATCAGAGACTCGAGCGAGGTCGTGCCATCGATCACGGCGGTGCGAACTTCTTTCACACAGCGCGGGCAAAGTGAATCAGTCTCGCGGGGAAAACCGAGCGGCGGCGCGGTCCTTTCATAAGACTTCAAAAGGGGACCGGGTGCCCAACTGGGACGAATAGCTTCACCTTCGGGCAGTCGTTTGTTAACGGACTGGAAGGCTTTCCAGGCAACGTCCGACAGCGTCGAAACGATTTTCGAGCCGGTTACCCCGGCCAATTTATCTTTATCTGATTCGCCGCGGCGGAACTGATCGCTAAACAATGAAAGCTTCTCCTTGACTTTATCCCGAGCACAACTT